>JAKSMA010000086.1 GCA_024400895.1 Muribaculaceae bacterium
GGCAGGGGTGAGGCGCAGTCGGTCGTACATAGGGTTGCTCACATCCATGCGAGCAAGGTCGCGAGCATTGGCTTCAAGGATGGAAGCCTCGGCGGCTTCGGTGGCATCGGCCAGATGGAGCAGCGTGGCATTTATTTTTTCATCGGAGAGCAGATTGAGCTCACGCGATGCTTGTTTTGCTTTATGGAAAATTTCGTTCATTTTTTTAAAATCATAGAAAACCTAAAAACCATAGAATTCATAGAGCTTCTAATTTCTAATTTCTAATATCTAATATCTAAAATCTAATCTCTCTCATTCTATGTAAAGATAATCGTAGTGCACAAGTGGTCGTTTGCCCTTGTGTCCCATCACAGAGCGCGCCTTTTCGGCACTGCAACTCACACGTCCATAGGCAAATGCCTCGCCGTCGGGAGCCACGATGCGCACGATGTCGTCCTTCTCAAAGTCGCCATCGATTCGGGTCACACCCACAGGCAGCACGCTGGTGGCAGTGGCAGCAGTGAGGGCTTCGTAGGCGCCCTCATTCACATGGATTTCACCCTTGGCAAAACCTTCGCTGTGGGCAATCCACTTTTTCATGCCGCTGGCTGGATGCTCGGCAGCGTGGAATAGTGTGAACGGCACTTCGCGACTTCCGCTGGTCACATCCAGCAATATGCTTTCGCGCTTGCCGTTGGCGATAATCACATCGCACCCCTCGTCGGCCACCTTTTGGGCAATATGATACTTTGTGCTCATGCCGCCACGACCGAAACTCGACTTCTGTTTTTGAATAAACGAGCTGGCATCGAGCGATTGCGAGCCTACAATATCTGTAATCACTTTCGATTCGGCCAGGGCGGGGTTGCCGTCGTACACGCCGTCGATATTACTCAGAATCACAAGCGCTTGGCTCTCCATCATGGTGGCAATCAGACCAGAAAGCTCATCGTTGTCGGTAAACATGAGCTCGGTCACCGATATGGTGTCGTTTTCGTTTACGATAGGAACCACACCGTGGGCGAGCATAGTGTTCATGCAATGGCGCTGATTGAGGTAGTGGTCGCGTGTGGCGAAACTCTCCTTTGTGGTGAGCACCTGTCCACAAGTGAGTCCGCGGTCGCTGAAAAAGTCGTAGTATCGATTGATGAGTCGCACCTGTCCCACGGCCGAAAAGAGCATACGCTCGCTCACGGCATCGAGGTTTTCCACCCCTTGTCGTCGCATCAGGCTTCGGCCAGCTGCCACAGCGCCACTCGACACCAGAATCACCTCCACGCCCTGTTGGCGCAAAAGAGCCACTTGATCGACGATAGCGCTCATGCGGGTCACATCGAGAGTGCCGTCGGGGCGTGTGAGCACATTGCTGCCAATCTTCACGGTGATGCGTCGGTATTTCTTTTGTTGAGTCATATTCGTTGCATTAATTGCGGCAAAATTACAAAAAAATATCTAATTGATATTGGATGAATTATCTGTCACCTCAAGTTTATGATAAAAATTGATACAAAATTTTGCATAAATCAATAAATACCCGTCAAGATATTTGGTGAATTGAATTTTTTTCGCAAACTTTGTTTATTAATTTACTGAATTGTGTTTACCCTGAAAAACCAGAAGTAGACAGAGCAAACGGGTAATTCATATTTTAATAATAATTTTTTTAACTAAAATCATTAACAAAAACTACAAGCGTATGAAAAGACAGCTTGCTCTTTTAGGAGCACTCTTTCTGACATGTGGTTCGGTGGGAACTATCGTGAATGCGGCTCCCGCGCCACAAGTTGCAGCGTCAAGCGCAACAGCGATTGTGAAAGGTACTGTTGTTGATGAAAAGGGGGAACCCGTCATTGGCGCAAGTATCCAAGAAGTAGGCACCACCAGAGGTACCACTACCGACGTGAATGGTAAATTCTCGTTAAGAGCTGGTGCAGGTGCTAAACTCCAAATCTCTTACATCGGTTACAAGACTCAAAATGTGAAGGCTACCGATGGTATGACAGTGAAATTGGCAACCGACAACGCACTTCTCGACGAAGTGGTGGTTGTAGGTTATGGTCAACAGAAGAAAGTGAACCTCACCGGTGCAGTTTCTAACGTAGACGTTGACAAAGCACTCTCTTCACGTCCAGTTCAAGACATTGACAAGGCACTTCAAGGCGCAGTTCCTGGCTTGTCAGTCATCAATTCAAGTGGTGATATCGACGATAACCCAACTATGCGTATTCGCGGTATGGGTACTTTGAGCAATAGTGGTGCAAGTAATCCATATATCATTGTTGATGGTATTCCTATGGACGACATCTCTCTCCTTAACCCTAACGACATCAAATCAATCTCGGTATTGAAAGATGCTTCTGCTTCTTCAATCTATGGCGCACGTGCTGCATTCGGTGTGATTATCATCACCACCAAGGGGGGCGAAAAGGGTGAAAAGGTAAGAGTTCGCTACGATAATAACTTTGCTTGGGAACAACCCACCTATTTGGCAAAATACCCAACAACTGTTACTCAAATCGAAGCAGCACTTGAAGCTTACAAAAACTCAAACACCATGAACCCAGAAGTGTTTGGTCAGTATTTTGAAGAAATGCTTCCAAAAGCTAAATTGTGGGCACAACAGAATAGTGGCAAACTCGGTTACGGTGAAATGCGTAAATACGTAGACGACAGCAACGTGGGTGACTACTATGTGGATCCTGTTACAAATCACATGTTCTTCTATGGTGACTGGGATGTGACTGGTATCATGTTTAAAGACTGGGCTCCTTCACAAAACCACAACTTGAGTGTTCAAGGTTCAACAGAACGTACACAATTTTATGCAAGTTTCGGTTACAATGACAAGACCGGTATCATGGCGTTCAACCCCGACAAGCGTCGCAAATACAGTGCGGTGGCGAACTTGACTGTGAATGTGACCGACTGGTTGCAAGCTGGTGTACGTTTTAACTATGGCAACAAGCGCTATCAAACCGCAAATACAGGCCGCTACACTTACCAATACATGTGGCGTTGGGGTTCTTATTTTCCTTATGGAACAATCGACGGCGTGGATGTTCGCAACGATATCCTTTATCGTAAGCAAGCTCCAATGTCGACCTTTAATACTTACAACACTCGCATTACCGGTTTCTTGAAAGCCAACATCACAAAGGAAATCACGTTGAATGCCGACTATACTTATTCTGTTAATAACTTCGACAAGACAGCTTCTACAGCTCCTGTTTTTGGTTACAACACATGGTCAAGCACATTCACTGATCCAACCCTCCTTTCAAGCAGCACAAGCGTAACAAAAGATAATTCAAAGCGCACAAACTGGATTTTCAATGCTTATGCAAACTGGGCAAAATCATTCAATGAAGCACACAACCTCAATGTGATGGTGGGTGCTAATGCAGAAGGTGTAGAAAGACAATGGCAAACCGTTTCACGTCAAAACCTTTATGATGTGAATCTTCCAGAAATCAACCTCGCAGACGGTACAATCACTACCAATTCAACTCATGGCCACAACTCTAACTGTGGTTACTTTGGCCGTATCAACTACGACTACAAGGGTATCTATCTCCTTGAATTGAATGGCCGTTACGACGGTTCTTCTCGCTTCCCTAAGGGTGACCAATGGGCGTTCTTCCCTTCTGGCTCAATCGGCTATCGCTTCACTCAAGAAACTTACTGGGATAAGCTCCGCGCAGTAGTAAGTAATGGTAAGCTTCGTGCTTCTTATGGTGAAATTGGTAACGAAGCAGTGGGTGACGACATGTTTGTTGAAACCGTTACAAGAACTGCTGATGGCAACGTAAACTGGTTGTCAGATGCAGGTACAAAGGTTTCTCAACAAGAACTTGCCAAATTTGTGTCAAAATCACTTACTTGGGAAACTATTCGCACTCTCAACATTGGTATTGACCTCGGTTTCCTTAACGACCAATTCAACTTGACATTCGACTGGTATCAACGCACAAATGCAAACATGCTCGCTCCTGGTAAGGTGATGCCTGCAGTGCTTGGTACAGGTGCTCCTTACACCAACGCTGGTTCACTCCGCACTCGTGGTTGGGAACTTTCTTTGAGCTGGCGTAAGCAAATCACCAAAGACCTCGGTCTGTATGCAAACTTCAATATTGGCGACAGCAAGTCGGTGATTACAAAGTGGACCGACGACAGTCGTTTGCTTAACACTAACTACAGTGGTAAGAACTATGGTGATATCTGGGGCTTCGAAACCGACCGCTATTTCACTGAAGCTGACTTCACAGGCAAGAACGAAGATGGTAGCTGGGCTTACAAAGACGGCGTAGCTTCTCAAAAGGGTCTTGAAACAGGTAACTTCCACTATGGTCCTGGTGATGTTAAGTTCAAGGACCTCAACGGCGACGGCAAGATTGACGGCGGTAAGGGTACTGCTGAAGATCATGGCGACTTGAAGGTGATAGGTAACACACTTCCTCGTTACGAATATAGCTTCCACGTTGGTGGTACTTACAAGGGTATCGACCTTGACTTATTCTTCCAAGGCGTTGGCAAGCACGATGTTTGGACTCAATCTCCATTCATCATCCCTATGATGAACGGTCAGGTTATCTACGACCACCAATTGAGCTACAACTCACTTGATGCAACTACTGGTAAATACAATGTAGACCAAAGCAATGAATTCCCACGTTTGTGGCCAGGTAACGCAGGTAAGGGTACTGTCACAGTTCTCGACAATGGTTGCAACAGCTTCTATCCACAATCACGTTACATTGTTCATATGTCATATCTTCGTTTGAAGAACATCACCATTGGTTATACACTTCCTCATGCTTTGACAAGAAAGGCTTACTTGGAAAAGGTTCGCGTTTACTTCAGTACAACCAACCCAATAACCATTACTCGTGGCTACAATGCTCCAATCGACCCAGAAGTTAACACCGACGAACGCCGTGATGCAAGCTATCAGGCATCTTATTCAACTTGGGGTCGTGTAACTCCAATCAACCGCTCTGTATCGTTTGGTGTACAAGTGACATTCTAATAAATGACAATTAAAATGATTAAAACTATGAAATTTAAATATTTAATCGGTATATTTGCTTTGTCACTTACTATGGTGAGTTGCAATGACTTGCTCGACAAGGACCCACTTGACAAGCAAACAAACAGCCCTGCATACTGGAGTACAGAAAGTAATGTGCAGGCTCAAGTAAATAAATTTTACGAAGAGTTCCCTGGTTATGGTCCAACTGATGGTCAATTCTATTTCAAATCATTAAGCGATGACCAAGTGCATGGTGAAACTTTCCAAAACTGGAAGTTTGTGAATGTTCCTGCTTCTAGTAGCGATTGGAATGGGAAATATACAGAAATTCGTCGAGCCAACTCTATCATTGCTGGTGTGAACGGTTCTTCATTGAGCGAAGCTAAAAAGGCTCATTACATGGGTATCGCTCGCATGATGCGCGGTTACTTCTACTATAAGTTGGTTCGTTGCTTCGGTGATGTTGTCTACACCGACAAGGTGCTTGACCTTACCGACGAAAACATTCTTTACGGCCCAAGAAAAGACCGTGATGAAGTGATGGACAAAGTGCTTGACGACCTCAACTACGCTGTTAAAAATATTGAAGAGTCATCTTCAAAGGTGGCTTTCTCTCGCGCAATGGCTCAAGCTCTCAAAGCCGACGTTTGCCTTTGGGAAGGTACTTTCCGTAAATATCGCAATGCTGAAGAAAACGGCAAGGGCCCTGATGCTGCTGGTTCTCAAAAATTCTTAAACGCTTGTGTTGATGCATGTAACTACATCATGGGCAAGGGTTACAAGTTGAATAACGACTATCATGCTAACTATATTTCTGAATCATTGGCAAGCAACCCTGAAATGATTCTCTACAAGCAATATGTGAAAGACTACTACATGCACTCTCTTATCGACTATACAGCTTCTTCAACAGAAATCTATGGCATGACTAAGGATGCATTTGATTCTTACCTCTTCCTCGATGGTAAGCCAGCAGCGCTCACATCAGAAAACACTAAGCAAATTGCTGAAGTTGACGCTAATGGAGAAATGAACATTTCTAAGATGCTCGCTATTCGCGACAAGCGTTTGTCGGCTACTACCGACTCAATTATTTACTATACTCACCGTGAATGGAAGCGTGCTGGTTCAATGCAAATGCACTCTTCTACTGGTTATGGTGTATGCAAATACGATAACATCACCTTCCCTGTAACTTATCGCACAGTAAGCTACAAGAGCTACAACGACGCTCCTGTTTTCTGGTTGGCAGTTGTATATTTGAACTATGCTGAAGCTAAGGCTGAACTCGGCACACTCACTGAAGAAGACCTCAACCTGACAGTGAACTTGCTCCTCAAGCGTGCAGGCCTTCCTCCAATGACCAAGGATGTTGGTTTCCACGATCCAGCTAACGACATGAACGTTAGTGATTTGCTTTGGGAAATCCGTCGTTGCCGTCGTTGCGAATTGATGTTTGATAACGATTTTCGCTATTGGGACCTTATCCGTTGGCATCAACTCGACAAGCTCGACACAAAGAAGAATCCAGACATTCAACTTGGTGCTGATATTGCTAACGAGCCTAACCCAGCTATCAAGGCTGAACACACTAAGGGTGGCTCTACCTACTATGATGCATCTCAAGGTGGTCAGATTCGCGAGTATAATGTTAAGCATTATCTCTACCCAATTCCTTCTGGTCAAATTAGTTTGAACCCACAATTAGGTCAAAACAAGGGTTGGTAAACCAATGCTCCTATCGCAAAATTAATTTGAGCGATAAATAAGAAATGAGGCTGTAAGCAAAACTTGCAGCCTCATTTCTTATTTATGTGTAGTATTGGGTTTGTGGATTGTTAACGCATAGAGGTTGAAAATTCTTTTGGGCGTATGAGGTTTTCCTTATACACGCGTCCAAAACTATCGGTCACCGTGATTGTGACAGGAGCGGTGGCGGTGGCGGCGTGACACACAAACATGTGGGTGGTGAGGATTGGGCGGTCTATGCCAGGTTTTTTACCGATTTTCACTTTCTCTAAGCCTATGGAAAGCATGTGCAGAGGGTCGAAAGTGGTGGTGCGCTCAACAGGTAGTTTTCCCCCGTTTTCCTCCACTTCCACTTTCCAGTCCACATCATAGTCCCAAATGTTGATAAGGATAGTGTTTTCTGGAATTTCTGCATAATTGGGCAACGAGGGGTAGTAGTTGTAGAATTTTTTAACGGCATCATTGCCTTTACAGAAATCACGAATTGTGTTCATGTCGTAGACACGCATTTGGTGGTCGCCAATGCTATCGATAGGGTCGATAGGTTTGTATGTCCATGAAATGCTGTCGCCGTCAATGGTGTAGAGTTCGTAGCCTGCAGGTGAGCCGTCCCGACAAAGATGGCGAGGCGATGTCTGGTAGGTGTGCCACCAAGTTCCGCACACTGCAGCAATGTTGTTTTCGTGAATGTTTTTGTACGCAGCAGGATGTGCGTGATAGTTGTAGTGTGAATGACCTGAGAGAATCTTCACTCGAGAAAATTCTTTAAATAATTCTGCAAATTTCGTGCTGTTGTCGTCTTTTAAATAGGGTAATACATCATATTTTCCATTAGTTGAGACTTTCCACCCCTGTGAATGGATGCCCACGATGATAGGCGTGCTTTTGTCGGTGATATGTTTTAAATCCTCTTTAATCCATCCCATTTGTTCTGCGGTCACAATGTCGTCATAGAAATCGGGGCTACCAGCAGCGCCAGTAGGGATAGGCGAACCGTCGGTTGGCATCTCGTTGCGGTAGAACACATCGTCGAGCATAATGTAGTGAACAGCTCCTATATTCATTGAGTAAAATCTGGGTCCGAAATGCTTTCTGAATAGGGCAGAGGCTTCAAAATCGCAATCATCCCCGGCTGGGATAGCGGAGTCGTTGTCGTGATTACCCATGATGTGATAGAGCGCGCAGGGGTATTTCGTTTGGCGGAGTAGAGCGATGTAATCAGCGTAACCAAAGCCTGTTTCATACATGTATTCGTCCCAAACGGCGTCGCCAAGTGAAAGCGCAAATGAAGGTGATTCCGAAGAATCCACCGTTCGGTGTAGGCTTGTCATGAAGAAATCAGAAAACTGCTTCACATCATTAGATTTGTTGGCCATGTGCTGGTCGGTGTTCACAATCAGTTGGTATTTATCAAGGCTGGCAGGCATGATATTGAAATCATGTGTTTCGTCTTTCTTTGTGTCGGATGAAAGTGGTGCCCAAAATTTAGGAGAGAAGCCATCCTTGCTCATTTCGGGAGCATATCCACCAGGGAGTATGTAGAAAATATAGCCATTCTTCTTTTGTGATTGAAGTGAGTATTTCCCTTGTGCATTCGTGATGGCCCAATTTTGCCCGTCAGAAACATATACGTTACTAACTCCGTTTCCGTTGCAGTGGATTGTCCCTTTGATGTTGGCTGAAAAAGTTGGAGGGGGGCAAATCAGTAGGCAAGTAATTATGAATATGATTTTGTGCATAGAAGAATTAGTTTTATAATATGATTTGCAAAAATAATAATTTCTAGGATTTTTCTTGTTTGTTTTGGGTGCCGATTTTGGAAAAAATGGATAACTTTGCCTTGGTAAAATCACAATTTACTCAACCATTAACACCTTATTATAATTATGAAAAAAAGAGGACTTGTTTTCTGTTGTGTGTTGCTGGCTGCCTTCATGGTTAGCTTCGCTTCGTTTGCCCAGGCATTGGATTTGAAAAAGTATAAGAAAGCGCTGGTGATTGGCGCCCATCCCGACGACCCTGAATATTGCTGCGGCGGCACGGCGTTGATGCTTCAGCGTGCGGGCTGTGAGGTGGTGAATGTGTATCTCACCGGTGGTGAGGCTGGTATTCCAGGCATCACTGGCGATGAGGCGAAGGCTATTCGCACGAAGGAGATTCACGACGCTTGCGCCATTATGGGCGTGCGCTATGTGATGCTCTCGCAGGTGGACGGCGCCACAGAAATCACCAAGGCACGCTACGAGGAAATGAAG
>JAKSMA010000087.1 GCA_024400895.1 Muribaculaceae bacterium
GGGAGCGCTGGCGGCGGGAGCATCGGATTTAACTTCTGTTTTCTTGGAGGCTGCACATGCTGCCACTGTCGAGAAGATGGCGAGCGAGAGAAGTGCGAGTCGGAATAATCGTGTCATAAGTTGATAATGTAAAAATGTGATGTATAGAAGGTGAGTTGATTTTGTGATAAGAAACCACTCAACGATTTACAAAGATAGTGAAAATTTTGCGAATTCCACTTCTGATGTTAATAGTCGAGTTTCATTTCGCCATCGAAATTGATGGATTGGTGGCCGTCGCCAATCACGCTAATCGAAGCCTTGCCGTTGGAGAACACCTCCACCTCATACAGGTAGCGGTCTTCCTTGCTGCGCGTCTCGAAATTGATGCGGGTGAGGTCGGCTTTCGGGTGGGTTTCAGAGTATTTTTCCACCTTGCTGGTGAAGTTGAGCCCGGTGTCGCCACCGAAGCCAAACAGGCCACTGCTCACTCTGCCATAATAGGGCAGGTACGAAACCACAGTGTCGCCTTTCAGTTGGAGGTTGAATCCGTTCACCTCTCGTGCGGGCATACTGCCGAGGGGCTTCATATATGTTACTTCGATGGTGAAGTGGCGGTCATGGAGTTTGTCGTTCACTTGCTTAACGAGTTTTGCTTCATAGGCGGCCTTTTCTTCTGCGCTTTTGAAAGTGGTGCCGCAAGCGCAAAGCACTAAGGCAATTACGGCAAATAACAATGTCTTTTTCATAATAATTGAGTTTTGTTGCCGACAAACTTACTGAATTTTTCCGAATAATCACTAACTTTGCACCGCAAAACGCAATTTGTTAACTCAATTTAATTCAGCTATTCATATATCAATGAGACAAACCTCACCCAACAAGCCACAGCGCCGTCGCCGCGTCGACAATATCCAGAAGTTTACAGTCAAGGCCGATGCTCCATTGCTGGAAGCTGCTGCCGCTGTGCTGAAAGACCATAAGCCCACCAAACTGAAGTCGATGCTCCGTCATCACCAGTTTGCAATCAATGGCACTCCAAGTTCGCAATTCGACCGCCCGGTGAATGCTGGTGATGAACTGTGGGTGAACTTCGATGGCTCGTTCCACATCTTCTCTCACCCTAAAATGAAGTTGGTGTATGAAGACGACGATATCATGGTGGTGGACAAGGGCTATGGCATGCTCTCAACTGCTGCAGGCAATAATATCAAGGATGAAACCGTGTATAATGTGCTGCGTAAGTATGTGAAATTGCGTAGCGAACATGCACGCGTGTATATGGTGCACCGCCTCGACCGCGACACTTCGGGCTTGATGATTGTGACGCGCACTGCCAAGGCGCGCGAAAAATTCCTTACCCAATGGACCAACATCGTGACTGAGCGCAAATATGAGGCCATTGTGGAAGGTAGCGTGCCTGAAGATATGGGCTTGGTGCAAAATTATCTTCGCGATGCCGACAACTACGAGGTGGTGTCGAGCGAAGACTCTGAAGACGGTGGCGAATTGGCGAAGACTCGCTACAAGGTGATAGAGCGCTCGTCGCGTTACACCCTCGTCGAACTTTCGATGCGCCACGGCCACAAAAACCAATTGCGTGTGCACATGAAGGACTTGGGCTGTCCAATCAGTGGCGACCGCAAGTATGGCGGCCATGCCAATGGCATTCACCGCTTGGCGCTTCATGCCACCCGACTCTGCTTCGAGCACCCCACCACTGGCAAGAAGATGGCTTTCGAATCGCCTATCCCCGAAAATTTCAAAACCCTCCTCCGCTAAAACATTTTAGATTAAATCATAACAACCAAAGGCTTTTGTTGGAAAAAGATCAAAAAAGAGCCTCAACCTATTCCACAAGACCAATCTGCTTGGGGGTGTTTGGTAAATGTGAAAAAAGTTAGTGTCTTTTTTTTTGAGCATCGGCTGATTAGTTGTATCTTTGTGTTATAACCATTAATGTATTCAGTAGTGATAATTAAGCAGAAAGAGCACCTCGACCCAGCCTTGAAAAAAGAACTCAAGGCGTATGTTTTTGATATTGTTGGTGTCATTCAAGATGTTTTCAAAGAACTCCCGAATGGCTTGCCTGAATATGTTTATCAAGAGGCTTTGGCGGTGGCCTTTGAGCAGGACGGCGTGAAAGCTGTGAGGGAATATCGTCACCACCCCGAGTTCCGAGGCCGACAGCTGCAATCGTTCCTTAAGATGGATTTTATGATACCTCGTTCTCGTGGCAATGTGATAATTGAATGTAAGGCTATTGAGGAACTTACTTCTAAGGAGTACCAACAGTTGTTTTCCTATATGATTGGAACACAGTATCCTATTGGAATTATCGTGAATTTCCACAGCTTTCCAAATGCAGTGGTACACAAATTCTATTTCGATAAGAAAGATAATACCATTACTTCGTTTTAAAAGCGAATTTTACCGGTAATCACTATCAGTGTTTTTGTAGCCGAAGGCTCTTTTTGTTGCAGAGCACTTTTTGTCACATTTGTTTTCTGATATGTCGGGCTCTCCCGACATTGGCTGTGGGGGTGCGATTAAGACTAAAGCTCGCTTTAGGGTTGGTCGCATCACCACAGACAAGGATAGGCTGAAAGCCTTTCAGGAAGCAAATTTGTTTTTTGATTTTTTATGTAACAGTCGTTACCTACAACCATCGAAGCTCTAAAATATAGCAGCCTGGAGGTTTCACAACTTCCAGGCTGCCTGCTTTAACGAAGCATAATCAAGAAAATGAACAAGTAGGATTGATTTTTATGCGTTATTGCATCACGATGCGCATGTGGGCTTTTGGATAACGGAGCACAAGGCAACTGGCCTCGGTGAGCACGAGGGCATCGACATTGCGCACACCGCTTGCCTTGAGGTTGAGCGCTTCGGTGCTGAATGGGATGTGGCAATACTTCTGCAAGTATTCAGGGTCGATGACCATGCCGTTGTCGGCCATCCCCACCTCGTCGAACACTTCGCTCAGCAACACATAGAGTGTGCCGAACTTGGAGCGCAATTCGCTGAAGTCGATACCCCATTTTGCCACATTCTCTCCGGCGGTTACCACTTTTGAGTATTCCAGTTTGTTGAGGCGGCCTATGAGTCCGCTGCCACCGATGAGGATTTTGCGTTTGCTGCCGGCGTTGCCGGTGAAAGCCTCGCGCATAAGGTCGACCACCTCGTCTTGGGTAAACTGGCCGTCGTCGTAGTTGAACACCTTTCCAGCCTGATACCAGATGCCGCCCGTGAGCATGATGTTTTCCTTTTTCGATGGATCCCATAGCTTTTTCTTCACGCCGAAAAGGAATGATTTCTCCATACCGAGACGCATATCGTAGATGGCTGCCTCTTCCTGGTCGCTCATGTTCCAGGGCACCTCTTTGTTGCTCATCTTCATCAGTGTGCTCTGCTCTACCTGGCATTTGAAGATTTGGCAGAAATTGCGTGCTTTCTGTGGAAGCGCCTCAAACTGTGGCGACATCACATCGAGTTCGCTGGCAGCACGACCCATGCGGATGAGTGTATTGTTTTTCGGGATGGCAGGCACGCAGCCTTCGGTGTCGCCCACTTTCATGCCATTCACAGGCATAACCCAAATGCCACCGTCGTTTTCCTCCTTTTTCAGCACATATAGCACAAGGTCGTTGAGCGAATAGGTGGTGCCGTCGGGCTCATAGCCATTCACGCCTTGCACCAAGATAGTGTCGCTCACATCGAAAATCTCGTTGTTGGAGGTCATAATCTTTACCTTGGTATAGTTGGAAGGGTCCATTTCCGGGTTAGGCGCAGGGTTTGCGATTTTCATGGTGGCGGTAGTTGGCTTGGTGTCCACATTGTAGTAGTCCACCGTCATGCTGCCCGTTCGTTTAGCGCCAGCGCATCGCGAGAGTTGGTCCACAGGGGTGGCCATAGGGCGGATTTTTACGATTTGACTGTCAATTTCGTTGAGGAGCAATTCCGGCGAAGCCTCGCGGGTTACATCGGTTGAAAGCGGCCCGTCGACCACATGCTTGCCCCCTGCCACTCCAGCCACCATAGCCATGGCAAGTGTGGTGCTACTGTCGGCGATGGAGCACGACACCATGAGCAAGGCGAGGGTGAAAAGCAGAACGAGGATGAGTTTGAAGTTACTCTTGATCCATTTGATTTTTTCCAATAGTTTGTTTTTCATTTTGCGTGTTGTTAAAAAGATGAATATAAAAATAAAGGGTTGAAAATAAGGTTGGTCGATAGGATTATCGGTCCCACACGCTCCTTCTATTGTAGCGCGGAAAGGTGGCAGGCTCAGGTGCGTGTTCCTCGATAGGCATTGGGTGGGTGGCCTGTTCAATTTTCTCGTTTCGGCCACGCAGGTAGCCTTCTGTTTCTGCGTTTTTCAATTCCTCATCGTGGTTTACTGCGTGCGAAAGAATTTCAACAGTGGATTCGTCAACTTCGCCTTTTTCGAGTTGAGTGATGAGTTGGCGCACTCGAGACTCGGTGCTTTCATCGAGGTGGAGCTTGTCCACACATTCTTCCCAGCTGCCTTGTTCGGAGGGCTGGGAGGTTGTTGGTTGTGTGTTTTCGTTCATGGTTATTTTCTTTTTAAAAGTGATGGTGCAAAGTTAGCATAGGCATTCGCAATAAATCAATGTCAATTTGGTATCAACACATCATCTCTTTTTCTTCCTTGTTTGCTCGGGTGGCGAAAAATGTGTAACTTTGTGGAAATTAACAACTATAACTGCTCAAATAAATCAATAATTATCACATACACTTTTATGGAAAAGTTAGTTATCAATTCTTACGAAGAATTTGAATCTTACCTTGGTAAAGAGCTCGGAACATCGGAATGGCTCGAAATCGACCAAGACCGTATCAACATGTTTGCCGATGCCACTCTCGACCATCAATGGATTCATGTGGATGTGGAACGCGCCAAGGAAGAAAGCCCATACAAGAGCACCATCGCTCACGGCTATCTCACCCTTTCAGTGCTTCCTTACCTCTGGGAACAGATTATTCAAGTGAACAATATCACCATGCTCGTGAACTACGGTATGGACAAGATGCGTTTCGGTCAGCCTGTGATCACCGGCAGCCGTGTGCGCATGACCACCAAGCTCCACAATATCCAAGACCTCCGCGGTATTGCCAAGACCGAAATCGACTTCAAGATAGAAATTGAAGGTCAGCGCAAGCCAGCCCTCCAGGGGATTGCCTCTTTCCTCTATCACTTCAAGAAATAAGACAGAGTCCGCGAGCCTGGACACAGAAATCATAAGCGATGGCATCACCTCTCTTTAGAGGCCAGATGCCATCGCTTTTTTATGTAAAAATCGTTCTAAAAATGCACCCAAACCTTACATCAAAGGGACGGTTCTTTTGATGTAAACATTTGCAATGCATTGATATATAAGTGTATGCAAATATGTTGTGTGGTCAAAAATGCAAGTGGTAATTACATCAAAAGAACCGTCCCCTTTAGCCATAGTCGGCGGAGTGGTGGGGGGAGTGCGTGTTTTGGCTGGGGCGGAAGCTATTCTTCCAGAAGTCGGAAATTGGCATCGCGGGCGAAACTAATCATCAGGCTTGCGCGGTGCTTTAGCCATGCCGTGTGGTAGTAGCTTGCGTGCTCGCCGTAGAATCGCTTCAGCGCAAACCAGGCGAGCATTTGCGTCACATCCTCGCGAATGGTGTCGGTGAGCGAGTCGGGGTAGGGGTTGAAGAAGCGGAACTCTATCGTGAGGTTGCCGTTGTCGAGGTTGGGATTGAAGTTGGAGAAATAGATGTAGCCCTGAAATCGGGAGCGGAAGTCTTCAAATCCCTCTTTTACACGTGTGAGGCAAATGCGCTCCAGGTCGGGCGTGAGTCGCTTTTCTTTTGGGTGAACGATGCAGTGCCATGAACTTTCGGCATAGATAATGTTGAGGATTTGCTCCTTGTCGATGTTGACGGTGAGCGAGTGTCGAGGTCGAATTGTGTTTGTCATGGAAGTGTGTGAATTAAGATTGGTGTTGTTTCATTGTTTGTTGCAGTTTTTGCCATCGTTGCTTGCGGCATCGCAAAATGCCGCGTTTCGCTTGGCGTGGAGTGAAGAAGAATCGGCTCGCGCGCGAATGCGATAGCACGAAATCGAGGGCATGTGCAATGCTCATGGATGGTCGTAGCGCCATGAGCGCGCGTACTTTCTCACAAATTTCTTCCCACATCATTTTGCGCAATGGACTTGTGAAAGCCACATTCCCCTCGGTAAGCATTTGGCACACCACACGATAGGCGCGGGTGTAACTCAGGTTGTAATGTGGCTGCCCGTGTTCAATTGCCCAGTGAAGTGCAGAATTGAAAGGGTCGGTCACATGGTTTTTGAGCATGAAGTCGACGGCATCATTATAGATGCTCATAAACTCTTTGTCTCTCGCAAGACAGTTTTCTTGTTTGGTGTTGTTTGTGTTCGTCATCAGTGTTATAGATTTAAAGTGCGTTGATTGGTTGGTGTATGTGTTGGAAAGTGGAGGCGTCATCGCTGGCCAATTCGTGACGGGTGTTTACTTTTCCGACTACAAAGATAATACAAATTAAAGGTAAAATGCAAATATTTAACAAGAAAAATGGTAAAAATACCACTTATATAATCATGTTTTCTAAAAAAGAGCGGAAACAACCATTGCTGCTTCCGCTCATTGATGATATTGAAACATGTGCCTTTTCTCTTGGATATCAATGTCCTGTGCCGTGGCATGTAGGACAAGTTACCTTGCCTGTGCCAAGGAGCCCAGATCCAGGAATAATATAGCCGTCACCACCACAATTCATACAAGAAAAGCGATCTCCTTCGCCCCATTCCCATCCTTGGCCATCACAGACTTTGCATCTAATTTTGCCAGAGCCTCCACAGGTGGGACAGATGCTTCCTTCTCGGATGATGGCTACTACAGCCTTTTGTGCGTCGGCAAAGAGTGAAACTGTAGCCTTTTTCTCTGACCCGCTATTGGCAGGAGCTTGGATTTTCAGGATATTGCCTTCGAGAGTAACAGTCAAGTCTTCCGCTGCTCCCACATTCACATCACCGTCGCATTCCACCTGCAGCGTTTCTTCACCACCGTTTTTAGAGAATGTTACGGATGATGGGTTTACACGCAGATATGTCGCCTTGTAGGTTTGACGGATAGGAATTTCGAGTTGCATGCCACTTACCGACACCACGATGGTGCTTGTTCGCAATGCTTTTGCGTCGTTTTCCTTCACTGTGACATTGAGGTTGTTGCCTTCCACTGTCGCTTCAGCCCACTCAGGAGCGCTCTCCAACTTAAATCCTTCTACATCACTGCTGAGCACGACACTTTGCGATCCGCCAGCGCGTGAAAAACTGATAGATTGCTTATCCGCTTTCAAATATGTTGCCTTTTTGCAAGAAGTGTGAGCAATCGCCATCACCATGATGGCAAAGCAAAGAAATAATTTAGCTTTCATATATCCGTTTGAATTTTATTCAATTTGCAAATATACAAAAAATAATTGTATGAGACTTGCTTGTAGTTGATTATCCCTGAAAAATGATAATCCCATCCATGCCCTAATGCACTTTCTGGGGTAATTAAAAAATGAATGAAAGTTTTATGACATCTAAATAAATATTTTTGCTTAAATTTGCAGTGAAAACAGGGCTAAACTAACGTAATAGTACGAATAAACACTGTATTATTGTTACCGCAAATGATTCTGCCAAAAGAAATAGTGGACAATATGCTCAAGAAGGCAGGGCTGACGGCGAATTCGTCGGCTCTTGGCGAGCGCTTGGCTGAAGCCATTATGAAGGAAACGGGCGAAGCTATCGGCATCAACACATTGAAGCGTTTGCTGGGTCTGTATTGTGATGAACGCAAGCCTCACCGCTACACGCTCGACACGGTGGCGCACTATTTGGGCAGCAAAACCTATAGCCGTCTGTTGGAAGACTTGAAGAAAGGAAATTCCGGATTTTGCTTGATGGAGGATGTGGAGCAAGTGCGCGCTGAGCAACTGCAAGAAGGAAGTGTGGTGCTCGTCACCTATGCCCCCGACCGAGAACTTGAATTCCGCTACGAAGGTGATAATATGTTTGTGGTGGATGTGAGCGTGAACAGCAAGCTCCAGGTGGGCGACCGATGTCAAATCACCGATATGGTGACAGGCTTTCCTTTGCAAGTGCTTAGTGTGGAGCGTGATGGAAAGTTGCTCGGCCGATTCATCGCCGGTGAAAAGCAATGTGGCATCACTATAAAAGCAATTAAGTAGTCTATGTCGCTATTCTTGTCATATTCCTCTCCGATATTCCTTGACCCCTCCACTGCAAAAGAATTGAACGAGCACGAAGGGGGCACTTGTGATGTGTATCTTACAGTTCTCGACGGTAGGCGAGTGCTGATAAAAAAACTGAAACCCGAATTTGAGGGCAACCCTCACTATGTGGCTATTTTCAAGAAGGAATATGAGCTGGGGTGTGAATTGAGGCATCCCAACCTGGTGGTATATCGCGACTTCATTCAATCGAAGGAGGGTGTGATGATTGTGCTCGACTATGTCGATGGACTCACGGTAGAGGAAATTCTCGAGTCGTCGCCATCCTACTTTTCTAAACCGGAAAACCTGGGCCGCATGCTGAAGGAACTTCTCGCATGTGTCGACTATCTCCATAAGCATCAGGTGCTGCATCTCGACTTGAAACCCAGCAATATCATGATCACCAACCTAAATTCGGATGTGAAGGTGCTTGATTTGGGATTCAGCTATAGCGATACTTTCAACACCACGCCAGGGTGCGACATCACATTTGCTGCGCCGGAACAGCGCGACAAGAGCAAGTACGGGCAGATTGGCGTGGGCACCGACCTCTATGCTATCGGGCGGATTCTTCAGGAAATTGAGCGTGTGACAGAGAAGCGCCTGCCACGCTAATATCGCAAAATTATGAAACGGTGTTTGAACGAGGAGGTGGAGAAACGTCCAGAAAGTGCTGA
>JAKSMA010000088.1 GCA_024400895.1 Muribaculaceae bacterium
CGACCCTATCCTGCTCTTCCTCTGGTATATCGGCGGCCACCGCGGTCCACTCTCCCTCCCGACCCGACGCTCTGCACAACCCGCGCTTTGCGACAGTCTGGCTGCAGTGTTCCCCAAAACTCCTGCCGAAGAATGGAATGCCATTCTCACCAAGGCAAGCAAAGAGAAAAGCGAAAATTTCCAACTGCTGAAAAAGCCAGTGGAGAAGAACGTGATTACACGCATCAGCAAATTCCCATTCTTGCGCACCAGCAAGGATTTGTTCTATAGCCAACTGCAGAAAAACGTTGACAACGGACGACACGGCATCACCGGGCTGGAAATGTTTCTCGACGACTTGCTCTTTGGCACTCCAGCCAAGGCGCCAAGAGTGGCACTCAACGCCAACACCGCCAACTATGGCGAAAAGCCAACACCAGGCTACGACGTGACTACCACCATCAATATCCAGCTCCAAGACATCGTGGAAAACGAATTGCTCAACATGCTCAAGGAAAGCGAAGGGAAATGGGGATGCGCCATTCTGATGGAAGTGAGCACCGGTGAAATCAAAGCCATCTCCAACCTTGACCTCGACCCAAAAACCGGCCAATATCGCGAGGGTGAGAACCACGCAGTGCTCGGCTACGAACCAGGCTCCGTTATCAAGCCCATCAACATGATGGTGGCTCTGGAAGACGGCATAGTGAGCAACCTCGACGAAGTGATTACCACAGGCAGTTCCTACACCCTTGAACCCGGCATCGTGGTGAGAGACGAACACGGCGCTGCCGCATTCAACCTGCGCGACATCATCGCGAAATCGTCGAATGTGGGTATGACACGAATTATGTGGCGCAAATACGCCAGCAATCCTGATGGCTTGCGCCAACGCCTTGAAGGCATGGGCTTCTTCGAGCCATTCAACACCGGTATTGCCGGCGAACGCCAACCACGCTATCGCACGCTGAAAAACAATAAAGAAGGACGACACATTCTGCGTGGCCAATCGTTTGGCTACGATGTGTTCATCCCACCAATCTACACACTTGGAATTTATAACTCATGGGCAAACAACGGTAAATTCGTTCGTCCTCGCCTTATCAAGAAACTTTCGAGAGAGGGCGAACAGGATTCTATCGTTCCTGTAAGCTATGTGCGCCAGCAGGTTTGCTCTCCAGAAAACGCAGCTAAGATGCGCGAACTGCTACACGGTGTAGTTTGGCGACAGGGTACAGCGCGCTCGCTCCGCGACAGCGTAGTGCACATTGCCGGGAAAACAGGCACAGCCTTCGTATCGTCGGGAAAGGCGGGATACAGCAGCGGGGTGCGTCGGTTTGCTTTCTGCGGTTTCTTCCCCTACGAGAATCCAATGTATAGCTGCATGGTGCTCATCTACGGTGGCTCCAAGAGCGCAGCAGGTGGTAGTGGCACGGTGCTGAAAAACATCGCGCTGAAACTCCACGCAAGAGGTCTGCTTGGCAATTCGAGCGATTACCACAGAAGCAGTACAAAAGGAAAAGACGATGCCGTAGCGCCAATGATTACGGCCGGAACCGACAGAAAATCGCGAAACACCTACATCAAGGAAGCTGTGGGTGGCGCGCGAATGGTACAAAGCGTAGCTCCAAAGAATCAAAACAAGGGCGTGCCTAATGTGGTGGGACTCAACCTCCGCGACGCACTGATTCGCCTCGAAAAGATAGGACTCAGAGTGGAATGTGACGGCGTGGGCATCGTTACCAGCCAAAGCGTGGCTCCTGGCACAGCCTACCATCGTGGCACGAGCATAAAGTTGCACTTGTCGAACAATCCACGAATGGTAAAATCCAACAACAATAAATAACGAATACAAATTATCACAACTATAATGAATAAGCAACTCAAACAATTACTTTCCGACATCACAGTGCTACAGGTGGTGGGCAACAGCGAAGTGGAAATCACAAGCGTGACCAACGATTCGCGTGAAGCAAAGCCCGGTGCCCTCTTCATTGCTGTAAAGGGTGTGGCTGTGGATGCGCACAAATTCATCCCACAAGTGGTGGCTGCGGGAGCAGCTGCTGTGGTGTGCGAAGACCTGCCCGAAACACTCGATGATGCGGTCACTTATATAAAGGTGGAAAACAGCACCATCGCATTGGCATTGCTTGCCAGCGCATGGTACGACCACCCAAGCACAAAATTGCGTCTGGTGGGCGTGACCGGGACCAACGGCAAAACCACCACTGCTACACTTCTCTACGAGCTCACCCAGTCGATGGGCTACAAGGCAGGTTTGCTATCTACGGTGAAGAATGTGGTCGACCGCACCGAATATGAGGCTAAGCAAACCACCCCCGACCACCTGTCGCTCAACCGTCTGCTCCACGAAATGGTGGAAGCAGGATGCGACTACGCCTTCATGGAAGTGAGTTCGCACGCTTGCGCTCAACACCGCATTGAAGGCTTGCAATTCGCCGGCGGCGTGTTCACCAACCTCACCCGCGACCACCTCGACTACCACAAGACCGTGGACGCCTACATTGAGGCAAAGAAAATGTTTTTCGACAATTTGAGCGCCGATGCTTTTGCACTGGTCAATGCCGACGACAAAGTGGGCAGCGTGATGGTGCAGAACTGCAAGGCGAAAAAATACACTTATTCGCTCCGCACCATGGCCGACTTCAAGGCACAGGTGATAGAAGAACGACTCGACGGCACAACCGTGACACTCAACGGACACGAACTTGAGGTGCTCTTCACGGGCCGATTCAATGTCTACAACCTCACCAGTGTGTATGGTGTGGCATTGCTGCTCGGTTTCGACCAGCAAGAGGTACTGGTAAAGACCAGTATGCTCAAACCCGTATCGGGCCGATTCCAGACGATGCGCTCACCCCGTGGCTACATCGCCGTAGTGGACTATGCCCACACCCCCGATGCGCTCGTGAATGTGCTCACCGCCATCAACGATGTGCAGTGTGGCAACGGCCAGGTAATCACCGTGTGCGGCTGTGGTGGCAATCGCGACAGCGGAAAGCGCCCACTGATGGCAGCCGAAGCAGCCAACCGCAGCGACCAGGTGATTCTCACCAGCGACAACCCTCGCAACGAAGACCCTGAAGATATTCTCCGTCAGATGGAAGCCGGGCTCGACAGCACCAACAGCAACCGAGTGCTCAAAATCACCGACCGTCGCGAAGCCATCAAGGTGGCTTGCCGCCTCGCCAAGAAGGGCGATGTGGTGCTCGTGGCTGGCAAGGGACACGAAACTTATCAAGAAATTTGCGGCGTTAAGCACCACTTCGACGACAGAGAGGTGCTCACCGAAATATTTAACGAAGAAAAATAACGACAAAAAATAAAGAGATATGTTTTATCATTTATTTCACGCATTAGAAGATTATTCAGTGCCTGGTGCACGCTTATTCGACTACATCACGTTCCGCTCGGGCCTTGCCCTGGTGCTCTCGTTGTTTATCGCCATCGTGTTTGGCCGTAAAATCATTGACCGCCTCCAGTTGATGCAAGTGGGCGAGATTGTGCGCAACCTCGGTCTGCAAGGCCAGATGGAAAAGAAAGGCACCCCAACCATGGGCGGTATCATCATTATCATCTCCATCCTCGTTCCTTGCTTGCTGATTGGCAAACTCGACAATGTGTATATGCTGCTGATGATTGTGGCCACCATCTGGTGTGGTGCCCTTGGCTTCGCCGACGACTACCTGAAGATTGCCAAGCACAACAAAGACGGCATGAAAGGCAAGTTTAAAATCATCGGTCAAGTGGGCCTCGGATTAATCGTGGGCCTCACTATGTATCTCTCACCCGCAATCGTCATCAACGAAAACGTGGAGGTGGAAAACCAACAGACCAACGAAATGGTGGTGAAGCATAAAACCGAAACGGTGAAGTCGACCAAGACCACTATCCCATTTGTGAAGAATCACAACTTCGACTATGCAATGCTCACCAAATGGATGGGCGACCACGCACAAACTGGCGGCTGGATTGTGTTTATCCTCGTCACTATCTTCGTGGTGGCAGCCGTGAGCAACGGCGCCAACCTCACCGACGGCCTCGACGGATTGGCAACAGGCACCTCGGCAATCATAGGCGTGGCACTGGCCATCATGTGCTATCTGGGAGGTAATGTGATATATTCATCTTACCTCAACATTATGTATATACCGGAAAGTTCGGAACTTGTGGTATATGCGGCTGCGTTTATCGGCGCAACCATCGGCTTCCTCTGGTACAACTCCTTCCCTGCACAGGTGTTTATGGGCGATACCGGTAGCCTCTGCCTCGGCGGTATCATTGCAGTGTTTGCAATCCTCATCCGCAAGGAGCTCCTCATCCCCATCCTTTGCCTCACCTTCTTCGTGGAAGACATTTCGGTGATGCTGCAAGTGGCCTACTTCAAGTACACCAAGAAGAAAACCGGCGAAGGCAAACGCATCTTCAAGATGACCCCGCTCCACCACCACTTCCAAGTGCCAGCCGGCAAGGTGGAGGCATTGTGGCAAAAGCCCCTCAACGCCATCCCTGAGTCGAAAATCGTGATGCGATTCTTCCTCGTGGCCATCTTCTTGGCTGTGATTACTTTCGTGACATTAAAGATTCGTTAAATCTCCCTCAATATTTAGAAATTATGACAACAAATCGTCGTATCGTAGTTTTAGGTGGCGGTGAAAGCGGTGCAGGTGCTGCAGTGCTCGCCAAAGTGAAGGGTATGGATGTGTGGTTGAGCGACATGGGCACAATCGCACCTAAATACAAGGAACTTCTCAACAAATATGAAGTGGCTTGGGAGGAAGGCAAGCACACCGAAGAAAAGGTGCTCGCCGCCGACGAAATCATCAAAAGCCCGGGCATTCCCGAAACGGTGCCCATCCTGAAAAAGGCAGCCACAAAGAGCATACCAGTGATTAGCGAAATTGAGTTCGCCGGTCGCTACACCGATGCCAAGATGGTGTGCATCACCGGTAGCAACGGCAAAACCACTACCACCATGCTCACCTACCACATCCTCACCAAGGCCGGGCTGAATGTGGGCTTGGCTGGCAATGTGGGCAACAGCCTGGCGCTGCAAGTGGCCACTGAGCATCACGATGTGTATGTGATTGAACTCAGCAGTTTCCAACTCGACAATATGTATCAATTCAAGGCCAATGTGGCAGTGCTGCTCAACATCACCCCTGACCACCTCGACCGCTACGACTTCAAGATGGAAAACTACGCGGCTTCCAAGTTCCGCATCATGCAGAACCAGGACGAAAACGACGCTTTCATCTATTGGCAGGGCGACCCTATCATTGATGCACAGCTGAAACACGTTCACACCGAGGCTAAACTGCTGCCTTTCGACGCAATCAACGACGCGACGCTGGCTGCACATGTCGACGACAGCGACCTCGTGACATTCAATATCGATGGCCACAAATGGAACATTCCTCGTGCCGAACTCTCTATCAAGGGGCTCCACAATGTGTACAATTCAATGGCAGCAGGTCTGTCGGCTTCTTGCCTCGACATCAAAGACGACGTGATTCGCCGCGCTCTTGCCGATTTTGAAGCCGTGGAACACCGACTCGAATTTGTTCGCACCGTAGGTGGCGTGACCTATATCAACGACTCCAAGGCCACCAATGTGAATGCCTGCTACTACGCCCTCGAAAGCATGACCACCCCTGTGGTGCTCATCCTCGGCGGCAAGGACAAGGGCAACGACTACAACGAGCTCCTGGAGTTTGTGGGCACAAAGGTGCGCGCTATCGTGTGCCTCGGCGCCGACAACACCAAACTCCTCAACTTCTTCGATGGCAAGGTGCCTGTGCTGACCGAAACCCACAGCATGAAGGAATGCCTCGCCAAGTGCAAGGAATTGGCCCAAGAAGGCGACACCGTGCTTCTTTCACCTTGCTGCGCAAGTTTCGACTTGTTCCGCAATATGGAAGACCGCGGCGAGCAATTCAAGGACGGAGTGAATGCAATTGAAGAATAATCAATAATATTAACCCACTAAAACTCATAAAAAACACATGGCAAACAGAATGGAAAAAATTAACGACAGAGCGAACCGCTACGAAGAGATGACGCGGAAATACGGTGACCCATGGATTTGGGGCATCTATTTCATGCTTATTCTGATATCTCTCGTGGAAACTTACAGTGCTTCGAGCCGCGAAGTGGCATCGATGGGCGTGTATATGCCTATCGTAAAGCATGCTATCTTTTTGGGACTTGGTGGCGCTGTGGTTTTCGTTGTGCACAAAATACCCTACAACAACAAGAACTTCCTGATGTTTATCACCGTCGGGCTGTTTGTGTTCACGCTCATATCACTGGTGTATGTATTTTTCTGGGGCGACATTATTAATGGCGCACGACGCTCGTTCAAAATAGCAGGTCTATCCATACAGCCCACCGAGTTTGCAAAACTATCGCTGGTGACATTCCTTTCTTTCATTCTTTCTCGCACCCAAAAGGAAGGTGGCGTGAGCGACAAGGGCATGTGGGGATGCTTCTGCGTGGTGGCGGTCTTCAGCATGTTCACCATAAAAAGCGGTATGACAAACTTTGTGTTGCTGGTTGGCATCAGCGGGATAATGATGATGGTTGGCGGCATCTCACTTAAGAAACTGGGAATCGCAGTTTTGGCTTTCGGCATGATTGGCGGCGGACTCTATCTTATAAAAAACGCCAACGACAGCAAAGAAGAAACCATTATGGCTGCTCAGAACGAGCAACGCATGCTTGACGAAGGTGAAGCCAACGATGAGAACATGGCGGAACTCGCCCTAAAAGAACCAGCAAAGCCTAAAGATGTGGACCGTAGTGCTCTACGATGGAACCGTGTAAAAGACTGGTGGTACAGCGATTCGCTCGTGTATCGCCCCATTACCGACAAGAACTCACAGGAAATGTTCTCGCGCATGGCACAAGCACATGGTGGCGTAACCGGCGTGTTTATCGGCAATTCGCGCGAAACGAGCCGCCTGCCTTTGGCGTTCAGCGACTACATCTACTCTATCATCGTGGAGGACACCGGCTTGATTGGCGGCATTTTCGTGTTGATTCTCTACATATTCCTACTCGGGCGCGCAGGAATGATAGCCCGCCGATGCCGACGCACGCTGCCCGCGCTCATCGTGATTGGCACCGCGTCGATGATTACGCTGCAAGCGCTCTTCCACATGGCCATCAACACGGGTGTATTCCCCGTGTCGGGTCAGCCTTTGCCACTCATTTCCAAGGGTGGCTCATCCATTTTGATAGTAAGTTTCGCCTTTGCTTTGTTGCTGAGCATCAGCCGCACCGTAGCAGGGCTTACAGATAAACAAAACGCAACGAAAGAAGACCAGGATCTGCCCGAAGAACTGCGAGCAGAAAACCCTTCTATGCTTATAAATTATACAAATGTCTGGAAATAGTAAACATTTTCTCGTGAGCGGCGGTGGAACCGGCGGTCACATATTCCCGGCTCTATCAATAGCCAACGAAATTCGCCGCAGATTCCCTGAGGCTAAAATTCTCTTTGTGGGTGCAGAAGGACGCATGGAAATGGAACGCGTGCCTGCTGCCGGCTACGAAATCAAGGGACTCCCAGTGTGTGGTTTCGACCGCAAGCACTTGCTGCGCAACATCAAAGTGCTCTTCAAACTCTGGAAAAGCATTCGCATGGCAAAGAATATCCTCAAGGAGTTCAAGCCCGATATCGCTATCGGCGTGGGTGGCTACGCCAGCGGCCCAATGCTGAAAGCCGCCCAAAAGAAAGGCATCCCCACCCTGCTCCAGGAACAAAACTCCTATGCAGGCGTGACCAACAAACTCCTCGCCAAGGGCGCTAAGCGCATCTGCGTGGCCTACGAGGGCATGGAGCGCTTCTTCCCCGAAGAGAAAATCGTGCTCACAGGCAACCCTGTGCGCCGCAATTTGCTTGAATGCGAAGCTTCGCAAGAAGAGGCACGCAAGGCCATGGGCATCGACCCAGAAAAAGCCACTATCCTCATCATTGGCGGCAGCCTTGGCGCTCGCACCGTGAACGAGAGCATCATCGGTGGCCTCGAAAAGATTGGCGCCGTGGCAGAAGACGTGCAGGTGGTTTGGCAAACTGGTAAGTTCTACGACCAGCAATGCAAGGAAGCACTCGAAAAATCGGGCGTAAAGAATGTGATTCAAATGCCATTCATCAGCAATATGGATATGGCATATCGCGCTGCCGACCTCGTGATTTCGCGCGCAGGCGCCAGCAGTATTAGCGAATTGCAGTTGCTCGGCAAACCTTCAATCCTGGTGCCTTCGCCCAATGTGGCAGAAGACCACCAAACCAAGAATGCGCTCGCCCTTGCCAACCGCGACGCTGCCATCATGGTGACCGATGCCGATGCCCGCGAGCAGCTCGTCGGCACCATGCTTGCCACCGTCAACGACCCAGAAAAGCTCTCCTCGCTGAGCAGCAATGTGGAATGTATGGCTCTGCTCAACTCTGCCGAGCACATCGTCGATGAAGTGATGGCTATCGTTGGTGAATAACTTTTTTATGACAGAACTATAATACAAGAAATGAAAGATTTTGAATCGATATATTTTGTAGGCGCAGGCGGTATCGGTATGGCAGCCCTCGAACGCTACTTCCTTGCAGAAGGCAAGAAGGTGGCAGGCTACGACCGCACCCCAAGCGACCTCACACGTGCACTTGAAGCAGAGGGCGTGGAAATCGCTTTCGACGAAAACCCAGAACTCATCCCTGCCTACTGTCGCGACAAGGAAAAAACGCTCGTGGTCTACACCCCTGCCATTCCTGAAGCTCACGCAGGTCTCTCATGGTTCCGCAACGAAGGATTTGAAGTGGTGAAGCGCGCAAAAGTGCTCGGACTCGTCCCAGAAAACAGCAAAGGCCTCTGCTTTGCCGGAACACACGGCGACACCCCCCCACCGAGCATGGCAGCCCACCTCCTTGAGGTGTCGGGCATCGGCAGCAACGCCTTCG
>JAKSMA010000089.1 GCA_024400895.1 Muribaculaceae bacterium
CGACGGCAATGGCACCAAAGATGTGAGCGATGTTACCTCGCTTATCAATATCATACTCGGCGAAAAGCCTGCGGGCTACAACCCTGTGGCCATCGACGTCGATGGCAATGGCGCTGTGGATGTGAGCGATGTGACGGCTCTTATCAATATGATTCTTGAATAACAAACTATTTTATTTATTATGAAGAAAACATTACTACTTTTGATGGCTGCTTTTGCGGCTACAAGCATGTCGGCAACCGACTACGTTTTGGATTTGAGTGCTCCTACTTATCCAGAAGAAATCAACTTTATTCAAAAGGGAAATGGCCAAATTTGGAGCGACACTTACAATGAAGACGAGTACATTCTCAACTACACTCCATTCATCTTCTACCACTTGATGAGCGGTATGAGTTATGGTGGCACATATTGGGATGGATTCACAGTGGTGAAGTGCGGCGACAATTCAAAGCAAACCGACTTCGTGACCAACCAATGGGGCAACATGGCTGGTGGCGGTATCGACCCTAACATCCAGTCGGCAGTTGTTGCTAATCCAAATGTTCCTTATATGCTCGCCTATGTGCCCGATTTCATGGGTCCTGGTCTTGCTGGTGTGGAATTTGACGACGACAACACCTACATGGCTAAGGGTGTGTATGTGAACATGAGCGCTTACGCTTATTATTCTTGCCTTGAAGGCGATGCTATGTCTGAAGGTCTGAAGGAAGAAGGTGCATCTTTCAAGTTGCAGGCTATTGGTAAGCTTGGCAACGAAAGCAAAACAGTGGAAATCGAACTTGCTGGTTTCAGCAATGGCAAATTCCACGCACTCACCGACTGGACTTGGTTCGACATGACCGAACTTGGCGAAGTAGAAAAGATTTACTTCTCACTCACTTCTACCGATGCCAGCCAATGGGGTATGAACACTCCTGCATATTTTGCAATGGACAAGTTTACCGTAAGCGACAAGAGCGAACCTACTGGCGTTAACGACGTTAACGACAAGGCTGTGGCTTCTGTTAAGTACGTGAATGTGGCTGGTCAAGTTAGCGACACTGCATTCGACGGCGTGAACGTGAAGGTGACTACCTACACCGATGGCTCAACCAAGTCGGTTAAGGTAATGAAATAATCCAAGCGATTAATCATACAGATTTGCGGCAATCTCCTCACCATAGGAGGTTGCCGCCTTTGTTTTGTGCATGCTCCTTTTCTTGAATCTATGGAAAACAAGTGGTGGAGACTGTCCGAAAACTTAAAATGACAGAATTGCAATTTACAGATTGAAAGTAGAGGTTGTTGTGCTCAGGCTGGAGGCCTGCACTTGTGAGTAACCGGGTACGCAGTGCCCGGATAAAAGAAGGAAAAGTATTCAGGCTGGAGGCCAGTACTTTGCAAATTGCTCGCAAACGTGCGAGTATCTGGAAATCTTTGTGTTTGTAGGTACTGGCTTCCAGCCAGGGGGGGCGTTTTCCGTGGGCAAAATCTCCTTCATCGATTTTCCCCACGGTTACTCAACTGCTGGCTTCCAGCCAGAACATGGCACCTCCTTAAAATTTGCAACTGTTTGTGTACTCTGCAACAAGTTCTCGGACAGTCAGTGGGGGAGCCAAAAAATAGCGCCGAACGAATGCGTTCGGCGCCATCAGTGTTACTATATGTGTGCTACGGTTTGAAGCGTTTTACTTCACCATTTGCTTGATGGCGTTATGGCTGCCATCAGTGTATTCAGTGACCACAATGTTGAGACCGCTGAATGGGGTAGCGCTGCTTTGACCAGCAGCATTGTAGTAGATTTGTGATTTCACAACTTTTGCACCTTGAATGTCGGCTACATCGGTTGGTGTTACGCTCTTTGGAGCAAACATCACCATTGCAGGGAACCAGTAGTTGGCGTCGAGGGTCATATTGCTTTCTTCTTCGCCAAGGGTGTTGTAGATGTGGAGGTGGTAGTTTTGTGAGCTATAGCCTTCAAAAGTTTCGACCACGATTTTTCCATATTCAGCATCAAAACCAATCACGTTGCCATACATCTGTTCGCCGTCGGGCAATGAAATGAATTCTTGGGTGAGTTCACCAGTATTCATGTCATACTTGCTGATAAACTTGCCACCGTCGGCAGGTGCATAGTAGAGCACCTTGTTGGCTTCGTCGATAGCAGGAGCAGTTTGCTTCCAAGCCCAGGCAGGGTTTTGGCAAGCCATAGGCACGATGGTTGGTTCTTCTGGCTCAAATGTAGAGGCGTCGAGCTTGATGAATTGTTCGGTGTTGTTGGCAGATGGTGTGCCCCAAGTGCAATTATTCACGCTCACCCAAATCTCATCGTTCACTTTAAACAAGGCGCAAGTGCTTGTGCTCACGTCGACGGTCTTCTCCAGCTGGTCGGTAGTGGTGTCGATTACATACACACCCTTGCTTTGGGCGCAAACGATGAGTTTGTCGCCTGCAAGTTCCATCGCACCTGGTTCTTTCACACTGGTGCCAGCGATAGGACCAGAAGTTTCGCCAGTGGTAGGGTTGACAACATACACGCCTTTTGTGGTGCCGACATACACTTTGGTGTCGCTGAATGGATAGCATGCTCGAGTGTCGCCACTTTCGCTAAATTGAGCGATAGAAAGCTTCGACTGCAATGTCTTGGCGTCGACCACATCGAATCGTCCGCCAGTTTCACCATAGTTCTGCTTTGAGCAGAAATAGATGTTGTTGGCGTCGCTGTTGGCATATTGAGTGGTGTTGCCAAGTGTGCGTCCAGGGTTTTCTTTCTGGAAAGCGCGGTAAACCATTTCGCCATCGGTGAATGAATAGAAGTTAACAGAGCTGGCATTGTGTCCAAACCAGTCTTCATTCACGATGAATACACCGTCGGTGTAGTTTGTGGCAAAGGCACATATAGCCAAAGAGGCTATGGCCAGCGAGAGAATTCCTTTTTTCATAAAAAAATGATAATGTTAAAATGATAATGTTAAAATGATTATTTAATGCACTTTGCTGTGACCTTAGTGCCATCGGTGAAGGTTGTAACCACGATGTTCACGCCGCTGAAAGGCTTTTCGCTCATTTGTCCAGCGAGGTTGCTGTAAGTTACGTTTGCAATAGTTTTGCTTGTTTGGATATCGTCGACAGCGGTAGGAACCACTTCGTTTGCAGGAATAGCTTCGAAATCGCCCCAAGTGTTAGAGCCTCCGCTAAATGAAGAGAAGAGCCAGAGGTCCCAGCATCCGTCAGTCAGCTTGCGACCTGTGCAACCAGTGCTTGCGTAGCTGATTTTTTCAGCAGGGTTGGTAGCGAGGTTGTAACTCCAGTAGCCCTGCATCCAGCCACTGTTCCAGAAGTCGGCGTCGCTTGCTGTTACATAGCTGTCGAAGCTTGTTGAAGAAAGATTATAGATGCCGTTTTCGTCAGGAGTCATAGCGTTGCCGTTTTTGTCGTTGAGTGTGAAGCCATTGTTGTCGGCATCCCAACCGAAACCGCCGATGGTCTTGCCAAAGTTGGTGTCTGCTGCCATCACGAAGAAGCGAGGATTGTTGGCAGCGATGTCCATAACCATGTCGGCACCAGTCTTATCGCCGTCGAAGTGGTAGCCAAATACCCATGAATATTCGCTACCGGTCCACTTGATCACGAGTGCAGCGCTGTTGCTACCTTCGCCACTCCAGTTTTTGATGTCGTTGAAAGTGAAGGTGGCTGCGTTGGCAGGAGCCTTGTGACTTACAGGTTTTGCATGTTTTGGTGCTTGTTGTGCAACCATAGTTGCTGCGCAGAAGAGCGCGGTGAGGAGAATGTAAAATTTCTTCATTTTTTTGAACTTTTAAAACGTTGATTAATTAATAAATAAAAAAATAAAACTTCTTTTAAAAGTTCGCGTGGAAATAAAGAAAGGGGGTCTTGCGAGAATGCGTAGCGTCAGTCCAGGCACAGTTGTGGAGTGCTTACTGCAAATGTCGGCAAAAGTGTCTTGGTTTTTGCGACTACATCATTCTTTTTGTTGGCCTCGGTTCATGTCCACGTGAACCATAACAAGGCTGCATGATAAGGTAGGTATTCTGACTTACTCCTTCGTTTTCAAGCCTTCCCGGTAATGATGTAGTCGTCTTTGGAGAATGTCGACTGAAGATTACTGTCCAGTGGCTAAAAATATGAAAACGAACAAAAAGCGAGGGAGCTTACAGCAGCGGGACTGTCCAGGATTCTCACCTGATTCCCTTTTAATCTCCGGTGGGAGAGCCTCACATGTTAGTTTTGTTGGTGCAAAGTTAGGGATTATTTCCGAAATGGCAAAAAAAAACTGCACACCCTTGAGAGGGCGTGCAGCCATATGCTTTGTTCAGTAATCCGACGATTAGTCTTCTACTTGGTGAAGCTTTTGAACGTAAACAGCCTTAGCCATTTTCTTGCGGTTGATTACAGATGGCTTGTCGAATTGTTGACGGGCACGAAGTTCTTTTACGATACCGGTCTTTTCATATTTACGTTTGAATTTCTTAAGGGCGCGTTCGATGTTTTCGCCTTCTTTTACTGGAACTACGATCATAATTCTAAAAGTTTTAAATTGTTGTTATTATATTGTTTGTTATTAAATTTCGCTTGTAGTGGACTCGGCAAGAGTCCTTGGGCGCAAATGTAGCGCCGCTACAAAAAGCGGTAATGGGCATATCGATGCCTTCCTACCAGGGGGATTGTTGGCCGAAGCCTCCAACCTATATATAAAATGATATGAAATGTTCCGCTGCAGAATATTCCATCGCCATCTGCGCCCCTCTTGCTGAGTGGCTTCAGTGCGATGCAGGCAAGCGGAAAGTGCCTGTAATCAGATGGTTATATGTAGTCTATCTGTATGTCTGATGGGTTTAAGAATCAACCTCCTTTCAGTTTTCGGGTGCAAATTTAGTGAAAATATTTGAATTACAATCATTTTACTGCCTAAAAAATTGCGAATTCTTGTGACATGGTCACGAATTCAGCGAATTGATTTTTTGAAGTGGATGGATTTTATTATTCTGTTGCTGATGAAAATTTGTTTAATTCGTGAAAGAAGAGTTTTTTCTTCGGGGAAGGAATTTTTGAAAATGAAACATTGTTTGCAGTTTTTTATGTTTGTGGTGGTAGGAATTGTTGGAAAATTGGCTTACTTTTGCGAGTGTAATTACTGTGAAGATGATGAAGCGTGCGGTGATATTCGTGGCCACAGTGGTGGGCTTTGCTTTGGGTGCTCTTGCTCAGAGCGACACTGCTTTGCGTTTCAATCCCACGCCTATTCCGAATGTGGTGGGCGCCGACAAGCTGCTCAAGCCTCAGTTCTCCATTATCACTCCCAACATTGTGGCACCCAGCTTGAGCAACTATCTGGCTCCTGAGCCATTGCAGTTCGACAACAAACTTTCGCTCCTCCCCGATAGTCTAAAGGCCACTCCTGAATTGAGTATCACGCCACAAGTGTATCGCCCAGAAAATCGCTACAACTTTAGAGGCAATCCGTTTAGCCGCGATTGGAGCGCTGGGGGAGAGCTGATGCGAATCGACGATAACCTGAGCCTGGTGGGCAGCGGCAGCTACACCACTTATCCCGCTTTGGGCAACATTGGCACGGGTAGCCTGGGCCTGTATGCCACACCCACCGACCGCCTGTCGATTGGGCTTGGCGCCAACGCCGTGAAATACCACATGGGTCGCTCGGCTTGGAACGATTACGGGCTATACGTGAATGGCAGCTTTAAACTGACCGACCGCCTGAGCGTGAATGCATTCGGACAGTATTATTTCGACAAGCGATACCACTCGGTGGGGGCTATGGGCTATATGCAGAGTGCGGTGTATGGCGGCTCCTTTGATTATAAATTTTCTGATAAATTCAGCCTCGCACTCGGTGCACAACGCTACTACGACCCGTACACCCGTACTTGGAAAACTGTGCCGATTGTGGCACCAACTTTCAATCTCTTTGGCTCGCCGATGACGGTGGATGTGGGCGGTATTCTCTACACTCTGGTGGAGGCTATCATCGACAATGCCCGCGACAACAAGAACAGCTACTCGTCGCCTGCGGGAGCAGTGAGTGCACCCACGGGACCAATGCCTATGAATCAGTTCAATTCTCGCCGTGCCCAAGGTGGGAATATCCGATAGGGATAAATTAATTCCTTTTTTTTGAATCTAATAGTTAAATAGATTGGCAAGATAGCAAGATTGGCAAGATAGGCTGCTTATCCGGGCTGGGCTGTGGACTCTGCCGGAATTTGCTGTTTGACTTGTGTAAAAAATGTTAATATCCACATTGTTAGCAAATTTTTGAGTAAATTTGTGTGATACTATTTTATGAATTAACGGCTAATTATTTTACTTATGAAGAAAACTTTGAAATTCTCGCTTGTCATGGCAATGGGCATGATGGCGATGAGCCCTGCAACCGCATGGGCAGAGGATGTGGCAACACTGAACGTGAGCGGTCACACCGTTAGTTACGACAACTTGGTTAATGCCGTTCATGCTGCATCTATCGAATCAAATGCAGAGAACCCTGCAACCGTAACTGTTCTTGCCGACGTGAGCAGCACAGAAAACGGCCAGTATTTCCTACAAGTGCCATCGGGCGTAGTGACCCTTGACCTCAACGGCCACACCCTGAGCATGACAAGCAACCAGTCGGTATTAGCCGTGACTGGCGGCGACCTCACCATTGTTGACAACAGCGCTAACAAGACTGGTAAGCTGTATGGCAACTATTGTGCGCTTGACTTCCAGATGGGTAAACTCACCGTGTGTGGCGGCACATACGAGGGCAATTACTCTCTGTCAGCTGCCACTTGGGGAATACCAAAACCTGGCGCTATCGCTCTGCGTGGCGGCACATTCATTAAGGGGCAATACGAGTCGTCAATCCAAGTTCCATATTTCACTTCAAGTCATTGGGAAATCCTTGACATGGAGGGATGCAAGTTTGTCGACGCCAATACTGGAGAGGACGTTGTGATTAATGAGGATGCGTCTACTGTTTCACAATCTGTTAAGGTTGTTCGCCAAACGCCTACTGGCGTGAGCGACATCAATGCAGTGAACGCAAGCAAGGCTGTTAAGACCATCGAGAACGGCCAGCTCGTCATCACAAAGGACGGCAAGCGCTACAATGCAGCAGGCCAACTGATGAAGTAATCATCACACCCCCTAACAATACAAGCGGGAGATTCCAAATGCGGAGTCTCCCGTTTTTGTGTGTGGCTTTGTAGGGACGCTCGGCTCGAGCGTCAGGAGTCTAACATGTTGTAAACCAATTAGCTGTTGAACTGTTGGCTCAGAAAAACAAAAACCGAGAAAACCCCTCGCGTAGGGTGGGCGCTGAAGCACCTGGCGGTATGAGCGCATGATTTTCCTTGTGAGCAAGCTCCCTGTAAAATCTCGCCCTCATTCCACCACCTTCCGCAAGGCAATAAACAAAAAACAAGGGAATAATAAACAATTTGTCCCCGTAAATTGCAAAAATCATAAGCATAATAAATCCACACCATAATTTGATGATGCGGATTTATATTCTATGCTGGTAATATAATTTTTCTGGTAATGATATACATGTTGTCCATGTAAATTTTACATGGGATAACATTTTTTAGGGGGTTATAAATATACTAATGTAGAAATAATAAACTGGATTTGTATCTTATTTGGGAGCAGTTTTCTTCATGAGTTCTTCTATATAAGATGCGCTTCTATTTTTATTAATTGATATAAGTTTTTCAGCAAAATAATCTGCTTCATTTTGAAATGAATATCTATCGAATTTTTTAAAAATTGAATATGTTTTCTTTGCGTATAATGTCCCTTGATACTCCATCCACACTGCTTCATCATTATTATCTTGTTGATTTACTATTTGAAGAAGAATTTTCATAAGACAATTCGATAAATTATCGCCAACAGTTATTTTCTCATCAAATACCATTAACGAGATTTCGTTATAATTAATATGTTCTATATCATTTTCGATACCATATTTTTCATTAATAGGATTATTAGAGAACGCAACTACCCCTACTATATTAACATAATTATCTGCTAAGAAATATAGAAAGAACAGATTATTTTTAAAATGTTCAAATGATATTTGGGGGACATAATTTATAAAAAATTCTTGTAATTTAGGGATATTACTTTCAGATGATTTTGACACTAAGATTTTAGCGTTTATGTCAGTATAATATGGTATGTTTATTATTTGATATAACATAGCATTTTTTCACAAAATTACATTTTATTTTGGTAACTACCAAATATTTAGGGAATAACGAACAATTTGTCCCCGTAAACTAAAAAAATCAAAAAAGTCAGCAGTTTCTGTTGACTTTTTCTGTTTACTACCACAATGTCAGTGAAGAGCATCTGCAAGCGTACATTGACGAATGCTGTTTCAGATGGAATACAAGAAAAAATGCATCACAATTGTGATGCATTGCCTATATGTTTGAAATGTCTGTCGGTATCGTTAAAACCAAAAGTGAATTCAAGTTGTGTAAGTTGAATTAGTTTTGAAAATCATTATCAAGCGAATAGTCAACACCTTGATTTGCTTGTGCATTCAAACTATTAAGTATCCATTCTGCATATGATTGAATCATTTCAACGCATTCTTCAACGTCATTAATGTTTCCACTGGTATAAGATTGCATTGCTCTTTGTGCAACGTTCATAATTGCGCCCAAGTTTCTATCAATTCCTTGCGTTCTTCGATTGTTTAATACTTGTTGTTGCCCTTGTTGTCCTTGCTTGTAACCTTTGACAGCACCGTTTACCGCACCAGCAAAACCACCAGAGAATTTGCTACCTTTAAATCCATTCCAAGCACCTTTAACACCGTCCATAAAACCTTGGTTTTCATTCAATACATTGTTTACACATTCTTTAATCACTCTATTCAATTGTGATTCTGTTAATCTTACTTTATTT
>JAKSMA010000009.1 GCA_024400895.1 Muribaculaceae bacterium
TGATGACGAGCTGGCCGTTCTCGATGGTCTTAACAGCCTTGCTGCCCTCAACCTTCACGCCGTTGATGCCGGTAGAAACATCGTCCTGAACGGTGTAAGAGGCAAGAGTTGAGGCTGTGTAGTCTCCTAAGTCCTTTGTTTCCAGTTCAACCTTAACTCCATCGCTAAACCAAGCAGTGCCAGGAGCGAGAGTGATTCCGATATTATTATCCCAGAATTGGAATGCATATTCTGCGCCAGTGAATGTGCCACTATTGATTACACAGTTTCCATAGTTAACGAGTGCTGGTCCAGCAGTATTGGTAACAATGCTGTTCTCAATCAGCATCGAACCTCCATCGTTTTGAATGTATCCTGTAATATCAGCATTATAAACACTCATTGTAGTTTTAAAATTACAATACAATTCGCCGCTGAGAGTGCCACCATAGATATTAATTGTTGGAGATCCAGGGTATAATGCAGACATGTCTGAAGTTTGAATTTTTCCATTGCCTTTGCTCTGGACGTAAATGTTTGCATCAGTTTGCATTAACAGACGATCGACATGAAGGCAACAGTCATCGGCAAGGATGATATTGACAGGCCCGTTTGCGTCATTAGTAATCAGAGGTCCAAAAGTTGAGACATCCCCATTGACAACAAACCATCCAGACTTCAAATCGAATCCCATTTGCCAACCATTGAATTCGGCTACATCATCATCCATCCAATAAGTGATGGGCGCAGCAGATACGGTCTGCTGATTGCCATCGGCATCGATGTAAGAAACAGTTTCGAAGTCAGTAGCGTTTGCACTCACGGCAACTGAAAGCAGCATAGCTGCGAGAAGTAAAGATTTCTTCATAAGTTAAGACATTTTTATTAATAAATATAATAGTTATGTGCAAATATAGTAAAATTTTGTCATGAAGCATTGGAATTTACAAGATAATTTCCTTGTCTTTTATAGCATATAGACGTATAGGTACTTTTATGGTACTTAAACGGCTTTTTTAGGCCTATAGGTCAAATTTTTTAATCATTGTAGCGGGCCACTCGTGAGAGCAGTCCGTTTTTGTTTATACAGAAAACGGGAGACTCCGCCAGTGGAATCTCCCGCATGTATTTTGTTAGGGGGTGTGATGATTACTTCATCAGTTGGCCTGCTACGTTGTAGCGCTTACCGTCCTTAGTGATAACGAGCTGGCCGTTCTCGATGGTCTTAACAGCCTTGCTTGTGACTGTCACGTTGAGGTCGTTTACACCAGTAGGTGCTTGGTTGATGGTATAGGGATATGACCACCCATTTTCTCTTACTTTTCCATCATATATATATTCTGCATGTACATAAAGCTCACAAGTCTCTGTAATGTTGATACCAACATTATCATCATAAGGATAATACGTAAAATCAGGATCGTTTTCTGTATAAATCATATATTCAATTGAAAGAACTTCCTCTGCGCCAGTGATACTTGCATGGATATTTTGGGAACCGTCATAAGTTCCAAAAGGATGGTCTAGATTAAGTCTTACCTTTGCTGCAAACTCAGGTAAAATTGAAAGATCATTTTTATGAGGATAATAAATAAATACACAGTTTTCACCTACTTCAAGTTCAAACCTTGAAAACGGTTCTGCAATCCATTTACTGCCTTCGTCGCTTGCAGTTGTGTTGATATTACATCCGTCGCCACCATAGATTCCTTCCACTAAGTAAGCATACCCCATAATATTTCCTTCCATATCAATATCGGTATAAAAAGGATCATCAGAAAGCTGCATCTGCTTCCAAGTCCATTCACCACCGCCCCAAGGATGCTTGATAAAATAAGTGTCCTGTGCCAGAGAAACAGCACTTGTTGCCAAGAGAGCAACGAAGAGAAGTAAAGATTTCTTCATAAGTATAGGTATTTTTGTTAATAAATATAGTATTGATTTGCAAATATAGTAAAAGTTTGTCATGAAGCATAGGAATTTACAAGATAATTTCCTTGTCTTTTATAGCATATAGCCGTATAGGTACTTTTATGGTACTTAAACGGCTTTTTCTATGCAACAAACTATCAATCTCACTTTTCCAAAGAGTTGGAATGAACTGACGGACAAGCATCTGCTGTAGCTGTTCACTCTGCTTGCGGACGGTTATCCGGCAACTGACATCAAAGTCAAGTGCCTGTTGAAATGGACTGGCACCAAGGTTATAGGGTGTATCGAGGGCAAGCAGTATTTTGCAAGGACATTCCCGCATTTCCTGCAGCCCACCGCAAACACCGACACCGTTTTTGTGGTTCTTCTCCACCTTTTCCAATAATCCTTCTTGGGGCTCAAAACCCTTTGTGTTTTTGGGGTGGGGCGAAAAAATGGGCACATTTTTGAATAATTGAAAGAATTGTAGTAACTTTGCCATGCTTTTCGGCAGTTATGCTGCAGAAATAGCGGTCCCTTAGCTCAGTTGGTTAGAGCAACTGACTCATAATCAGTGGGTCGCCGGTTCAAGCCCGTCAGGGACCACGCAAAAAGAAGCATTCACGAATTTCGCGGATGCTTCTTTTTTGTTTCTCTTTTTTCTCAATTATCGTCTGTGCTTTTTCTCAAGATATTTAATCAGTAAAGCGGGGCGGTCGGTTTGGAGGAATTGCGCGTGGTTTTGCAGCGCCCAGCCCCATGCGCCGTCGGGGTCGCCGTCAATCACAGCACGGTCGTCGTCGTGTCCACCGTTGAGCGATGGCCACAGGGTGTTAATCCACACTTTCACGCCTGCATCATCTATCTTTTTGAGCAAGCGTTCCACACTGGCATCCACTTTCTTGAAGCAGCACTCAATGGCTACGGGGTGGATGGCAAGGAACTCGTCGAGCACTTCTTCGGCATTGTCGGCATCGAGGTGAACGATGGGCATAAAGATTGACTTGCTGATTACTTCGCCTTTCTCCTCCTGAATCTTCTTGAGGCGACCCGCGCATTTAATCACGATTTGGTTGACCATATCAAGACGCTGTGCCAGAACATACACTTCGTCGAAATAGTCGTAGCCTTTATCCACATTTATCAGCACCTTGCCTTTGAGCACAGTGAACACTTCTTCCATGGTAGGAATCTGCACGGTGGTCACTCGCCCCATGCCATTGCGCAGACGAAGTTTCTTGATTTCTTCGAGTGTGAGGTCTTTCACCTCGCCCTTGCCGTTGGAAGTGCGATTCACACTGCCATCGTGCATGAGCACCAAGTGGCCGTCTTTGGTCTTGTGGAGGTCGATTTCCACCATATCTACGCCCATCGCCACGCAATTGAGCATGGCGGGAATGGAATTTTCGGGTGCATTACGCCAGTCGCCGCGGTGCGATACCACGAGCACACGCTTCGCCTTGGGGTCGTTGAGCGCCTTCAACGCCTTTTTCAATTCGCCATCGGCGAACGCCAAATTCACACAAGCGAGCACCAAAAGGAGTGCAATAACATATCGTTTCATATCTGTATTGTTTTTTTGTTGATGCAAATTTATTAAATATCTAAACCATCGGCAAAAAATTCAGTCTAAATGCAAGATTAAACTCCAATAATATTATCATCATCTGAAAAATTGCAGTATATTTGCAACACTAACCTAACAAAGAAAAATGAATAGATTTTGTTTCGCCGCTGTGATTGGAGCAGCACTCCTTATCAGCACAGCCATCTCTGCAAAAACGCCCGCAAAGAAAGGGCCTAACGGCACAGCCAACGTTCCAGAACTTTCGCCCGCAAGTGTGGGAACAATTTTCGACTTCTCGCCAGAAGCACAGAAGGCTTTCAAAGAAAATCCTGACAACGAGGTGTACGCCGACATTTTCGACATCGTTGGCCAAGGCTGCAGTTTCTACTGCGGATGCAACATCGGCACCATCAAAGCAAGCAGCACACTGCACCAACAAGGCAAGCGCAACTACCGCGCGAGCAACGTCCATGACCTCAACTACGAAACGGCGTGGGTAGAGGGTGCCGCAGGAAACGGCGTGGGCGAATGGGTGGAATACACCCTCCCTGCCGACAACCCCACCATCACCGAAATTTGCGTGGTGAGCGGATACGTACGCACCAAAAAAGCGTGGGAAGAGAATTCACGACCAGCGGTGCTCGAAATGCTTGTCGACGGAAAGCGAAAAGCCATGCTCTATCTCAAGAATGTGTACGCAGAGCAATGGTTTGAGGTGGGTGAAATCAAACCTAAAAAGGGAAAAGACTTGAAAATCAAGTTCGTGATTCGCGACGTATACCCCGGCACGAAGTACACCGACACCGCCATCAGCGAAATCTACTTCAACGGCATAGGCGTGCACTAATCTCGCACATACACAAACGCAGGCTTCAAGGAACACCACCTCCCTGAAGCCTGCGTTCGCACTATAATAAAACTGTAATTCCTTTTATTCGAGTGTGGTGATTACTGCATCCCACTTTGCGGGATTGCTGCTGCGCTTCGCCTTGAGTTTTTCAGCCACCACTGTGGCATCCTGTGCCTTGATGTAAGGCAAAAGCCAAAGGGCGTGTTCGTTCTCGCCGTCAAGCTCGATGGCGCGAATGGCATCGTCGGTAGCGGCAGCAAAGTCTTGCGTATTATAATATGTGCTTGCGCGATACGCATAACTATTGGCAGCCTTCGGCCATTTTTTCACCACTGCATTGAAGATTTCAAGCGCCTCGTCAAACTTGGTTTGCGCATCCAATGTGCATCCCAGCGAAATCTGTGCGTCCATATCATCTGGATTCATTTTCGCAGCCTTGGCAAGGTCTACAACGGCCTCGTCGTAGCGCTCAAGTTTATGCAGCAATTTACCCCTTCTTCCATAATAGAAAGCGTCGTCGGGCGCCAAATCTATAGCCTTGTTGAGATGGTCGAGAGCGGCAGCATCATTGCCATCAGCCTGCATCAAGCGCGCAGCTTCGCCATGGAAGAATGCGCAGAAAGCAGTGTCGTGAGTGGGCAGACTCTCTTGAGCCTGGTTAATGGCCTCGGTAGCAGCCTCCACCTCATCGGCATCAATCATCATACTCGCAATGTAGGTGGCAGCATAGCCCTTATGCTTTGGATTGTTCAATTCCTTTTTAAAGATAGTGTAGGCCTCGTCGTATTTCTCTTCAAAGAAATAATCCACTGCCTTATCGAAATTCGATTTCGTCTCACCCTTCTTGGTGGTCACCTTCTTCACAGGTTTCTTGTCGAGAGGGCCACCAGCCACGGCCGCTTGAACAGCAAACAAAGCCACCACAGCCACTAAAATGTTTCTAATATTCATAGTCTCTAAAAATTAATCCGATTGATAAACACTACAAAATTCCACAAAAATCACGAAATATGCAAATTTCACCCAAAAACACACCCAAAAATGCGGTAAGAATAGATCAAAAAACACAGCCGTTTCCTGATGGCTTTCAGCTCATCCTTGTCTGTGGAGATGTGCAGAAATTCGAAGATGCTTTGTTGGGGACGCTTGGCTCAAGCGTCCACTTTACAAGTGATTGGTTATCGATTTGTTAAACACCGGACGCTCGAGCCGAGCGTCCCTACAACATTGTTGATAAAGCAGCTTTACAAAAAAGAATTGTTATTCCTATTTCCCATGCCCATTTTGCACGCTACTCAAACAGTTCATCATTTGTGAACGCAAATCCTCACTATCCCCACCCTTTTTCCTCCGAGGCCAGAAAACTCGTTGACCAGTTGACTTGATAAAAAAAATAAAAGTGCACTTTTTCACAAAAGCACACCTCTATCATAACCAAAATTCAAGTATATAATTTTTGTTAGCCTTTCTTGCTGCATCATACCCCCAAAAGGAGTATGACACAATAAGTTGTCAATAGTATTGAAGGGTATTATTATCTTCTTTTTCTTTGTCGCCACAAAGTTAATACAGATTTCTGAATTAATTGTTAGAAAAATTGTAAACAATTTATAACAAATGTGAACGAAGTGGCAATTTGTACCATAAAATGCGAATTCTTGGATAAATTAAGATTTTTAAACAGTTTTACGGCTATTTCTACAGATGAATTAACACTATGATACTGTGGCACAAAACCAATATTCTATACCGAATATTCGTGCACTCCACCTCTTCCCTACCCGTCCACATTATGGTGCGAAAAAAGCCTGCAAACCGGAATTTGCAGGCTTCTTATGATGCAAGGAGTGGCACTTGGCCAGCACTTCTTTTACTTCTGACGGAAATAGAGGTTGATTGGTGTGCCCTTCAAATCCCAGCGTTCGCGAATCTGGTTTTCGAGGTAGCGCTTGTATGGGTCCTTTATCCACTGTGGCAGGTTGCAGAAGAACACGAACGAAGGTACGCGTGCTTCCTTGAGCATGGTCACATATTTAATCTTCACCATCTTGCCCTTAGTGGCTGGTGGCGGATATGCACCGATGATTTCCTGCATTGCATTGTTGAGCTGCGAGGTTGGAATCAAGCGCTTACGATTCTGGTAAACGGTGATAGCCTCTTCAAGCACCTTGTAGATGCGCTGTTTGGTGAGTGCTGAGCCGAAGATGATAGGGAAATCGGTGAATGGCGCAAAGCGTTCGCGAATGGTGTTCTCCATATAGGTGATGGACTGTTGCGACTTTTCTTGCGCGATGTCCCACTTGTTGACCAGCACAATCAGGCCCTTGCGGTTCTTCTCGATGATAGAGAAGATGTTCACATCCTGCGATTCAATGCCGCGGGTGGCATCGATGAGAAGAATGCACACATCGCTATATTCAATGGAGCGAATGCTGCGGAGCACCGAGTAGTACTCTACATCCTCGTTCACCTTGTTTTTTTTGCGAATACCGGCGGTGTCGACCAGATAGAAGTCGAAGCCAAACTTGTTGTAGCGCGAGTAAATACTGTCGCGAGTGGTACCGGCAATGTCGGTCACGATATTGCGTTGCTCATCCATGAGCGCATTCACAAGCGATGATTTGCCAGCGTTAGGGCGTCCTACGATGGCGAAGCGAGGCAGTTCATCTTCCACTTCATCATCGTCCTTCTCAGGCATGAGGCGCACCACTTCATCGAGGAGGTCGCCAGTGCCGGTGCCATTGATTGCTGAAATCGAATATGGCTTGCCGAGGCCCAATGAATAGAATTCGCTTTCGAAGAAGATGCTTTCGTTGTTATCATCCTTGTTGGTCACCAGCACCACAGGCTTCTTGCTGCGGCGCAAAATGGCAGCCACATGGTCGTCGAGGTCGGTCACGCCGTTTTTGATGTCGACCATAAAGAGAATCACGTCGGCCTCTTCAATGGCGAGCGCCACCTGCTTGTTGATTTCGTCTTCAAAGATATCTTCGCTGTTGACAACCCATCCGCCGGTGTCCACTACCGACATCTCCATGCCGCCCCATTCGGTCTTGCCGTACTGGCGGTCGCGAGTGGTGCCGCTCTCGTTGTTCACGATAGCCGCACGCGTTTTGGTCAAACGGTTGAACAGCGTTGATTTGCCCACATTTGGGCGTCCTACTATTGCTATTAATCTTGCCATTTCTGTGTTAATTTGGTGTTGAGGCCTGCCCTATTAATCCTCCCAAGATATGCCGCAGAAAAAAACTGTGCATACGCGTGGCAAGCCGTTGGTTTATTATATTATTCAAGATAGCCGAAAGCCTTGAGTTTCTTCTCCTGGTTTCGCCAATCTTTTTCCACTTTCACATAAAGTTGCAAATAGACATGCTTTTCGAAGAACTTTTCAAGTTCCTTTCTGGCTTCAATGCCCACATGCTTGAGTTTGCTGCCTTGTCGGCCAATGATAATGCCCTTTTGCGAGTCGCGCTCCACATAAATCACAGCCATGATGTGGATTTCGTTGTCGCCCTCATCGAATTTCTCCACAATCACCTGTGTGGCGTAAGGCACTTCCTTGTCGTAGGTGAGCAGAATCTTTTCACGTACAATTTCGGTGACGAAGAATCGCGACGAGCGGTCGGTGAGCGCATCCTTGCCGAAGTAAGGCGGATTTTCGGGCAACAATTCCACAATGCGCTTCATGATTTGGTCGACATTGAAATTCTCCTTGGCACTGGTAGGATAGATTTCGGCCTGCGGAAGCAGCGCACGCCATTCTTCCACAATCTTCACCAATTCCTCCTGTCCCTTGAGCAAGTCAATCTTGTTGATAACCAAGATGATGGGCACTTTCTCGCGTGCCACCTTATTGAGGAACTCCTGATTCTTGGTAGGAGTTTCCACCACATCGGTCACATAAAGCAACACATCGGCATCCACAAGCGCACCGGTAGAGTATTCGAGCATACTCTCCTGGAGTTTGAACTTGGGTTTCAGCACGCCCGGGGTGTCGCTAAACACGATTTGATAATCCTCCGTGTTCACGATGCCCATAATGCGATGGCGCGTGGTCTGCGCCTTGCTGGTGATAATCGAAAGGCGTTCGCCCACGAGTATGTTGCTGAGGGTAGATTTACCCACGTTGGGGTTACCCACGATGTTGACAAAACCTGCTTTATGCATTTAACGAGATGTTATGTTAGATGATAGAAATTAGAAAATAGATGTTAGAATAAAAGCACTACGCCATCTATTTATATATACAAACAAAAAACGCACCGCCCTACTGTGTATGTGAAGCAAGATGCATTTTTTGTTTGTTATCGGATTCACATCATTTCTGCTGAAATGGTGATTATCTGTCGGAGAAATCTCAGCGAGGAGCTAATTAGATGCCCCAGATGAGATAAGAAGCGCCCCAAGTGAAACCTGCACCGAAGGCAGTGAGCACAATCTTGTCGCCCTTCTGCAAGCGTTCCTTGTTCTGGTCGAGGCAGATAGGAATTGAAGCAGCACTGGTGTTACCCACGTTTTGGATGTTCACAAGCACTTGTTCGTCGGTCAAGCCAAGACGGCCACCCACGGCTTCAATGATGCGGAGGTTGGCCTGATGAGGCACAAACCACTTCACATCTTCCACCTTAAGATTGTTGCGTTCCATCACTTCCTTGCTTGAATTTACCATGTCCATCACAGCAGCCTTATACACTGCGCGACCTTCTTGGTAGAGGCAGTTTTCTTTTGCATCCACTGTTTCGTGAGATGTTGGGTGAGCAGAACCACCAGCCTTGTAAAGGAGGTTTTCGAGACCACTGCCATCTACGTGGAACACGCCATCTACGAAGCCAACTTCTTCTTCAGTTGGTTCCATGAGCACTGCAGCAGCGCCGTCGCCGAAGAGTGGGCATGTGGCACGGTCTTCATAATTCACCATGCTCGACATCTTTTCTGCACAAACCACAACCACCTTCTTGTAGAGGCCGCTCTTAATGTAAGCATTAGCGTCGAAAGTGGCTACGATAAAGCCTGCACAGGCAGCTTGAATATCATAGGCATAGCATTTCTTTTCAAGACCACAACCATGAGCAATCACAGAAGCGGTTGAAGGGAAACGATAGTCGGGGTTTGAGGTGGCGCAAATGAGCAAATCCACGTCGTCGGGGTTAGTGCCAGTTTCTTCAAGCAACTTATTCACTGCTTGAATACCCATGTAAGAAGAGCCAACGTCCTTCTTGAGGATGCGGCGTTCTTTAATACCCACGCGGGTTGTAATCCACTCATCATTGGTGTCTACCATGCGCGACAGTTCATCGTTGGTGAGAACGTAGTCGGGCAAGTAAGAAGCGATACCGGAAATCTTTGCGTTCAGCATATCGAAATTGTGTCTTTGTTTTTAAGCCTTATAAATAAGCAAGTATATCCCAAATAGCACTTCATCAGCGTTATTCAGGATACACAGAATTCTTTTTGAGTTGCTCTCAATGGGGTTGTAGCCTTATTAAACAGCTGCGTCTTCGCCCATTACGTGTTTGCCACGATAGTAGCCACATTCAGGGCATACAGTGTGATAAACATGCCATGCGCCACAGTTTGAGCACTGAGCGATAGTTGGAGCTACAGCCTTGTCATGAGTTCTGCGCTTAGCTGTGCGAGTCTTTGATTGTCTACGTTTAGGATGTGCCATTTTTTTATTTGTTTTTAGTTGTTATCTTTTAATTTCTTCAACGCCGCCCATCGTGGGTCGATGTCGTCGGAAGAATTGTTTGTTGTCTCTTCATTGTCCACACCTGCTTCAGGGTCGTAGAGCTGCTCGTCGTCGGTGATGTTCACCGCACGAATCTGCTCCAGCCTGTCGAGCATCTGTGGGTTGCACTCCCCTTCCGGGTGCGCATGCATAATAGGAATGGTGAGTAACACAGTGTCGCGCATTAGCGGAGTAAGATCAAGCTCACGCCAGTGGCCAGGTATCACGAGCACTTCATCGTCGCTATCGTCGTACTCTTCCCCTTCCTTCACGGTCAAATTGTAGGTGGTGGCTACCGGAAGTTGCATATCGTCGAGGCAACGGTCGCATGGAATTGTGATTTCACCGCTGAACTCAAACGATAATTGATAGATTTCGTCGTCTTTTCGATCAACTTTCACGACGGCGTCCACACTTGCTTCTCTCACGTCGGTGGCTTCTACATCATTGAAAAATGCAGCGTCCAAGTGGTAGTTAAACTCCTGAACACCAATCGACAAAGTCTTAAGTGGCAACTTGTGTGAGGCCATTTCTCTACAATTTTAACGTTAAAATCGGCACAAAGTTATAAACTTTCTCGCTAATATTCAAGATTTTGCCCTTAAAATTGCAAAAAATCTTCCTTTAGCGATTAGCGCATCTGCCAGTGCACGAGAAAAATCAAAATCCGCCAAATTCGCTTTTTTCTTGAATTTGGCGGATTGTAAATCACGAGATGCTGTGGCTAACTGAATACCACGGTGGTGAAGCCGAACGAGCGGAAGAGCTTCTCCAGTTGGGCGCGGCCCGACTTCGACGCTTTTTCAATGATGTCGCACTTGCGAGCATCGTCGACGAGCGCATTCTGAAGGTCGGAGTGAACGGCTTGCACACGGTCGTGCGGCCAGTTGCCATCGTCGATAAACACTTCGCAGTCCTGCGGATTGCAGATGGTGTCGAGCACTTGCACAGGAGGCAGGCGTACGAACAGGGTGTCGCCACTGATTCTCACTGCGTCGTCGGCAAGATTTTCAAAATCGTAGCCCGCGCGTATGGTGCCACGCCCAATGAGGCAGATGCGGTCGCGCTGGCTGAGCAGATTTTTCAAGAAACTGTCGCTCGCCTTTTCCTCCGACACAGTCACATCTTCGTAGAAGCACGCAGTGGTGAACTTCTTGATGGAGCGAATCTCCGTCACCACATTTGGGGTTTCATCAATTTTGAGGCTTTCGAGGGTGGGGTTGAAGGGCCACAGCTTATAGGCATCGGCCACAAAAAGATACACCATCCCCACGATTGCCACAGAGAGCACTATTGACATGATTCGTTTCATCACTTTTCAAATTTAATGGTTACACTTTTATATCCCAAGCGCGAAAGCATTCGCTCGAAGAAGATGCGAGTGTTGCGTTCGGCATCATCGAGGATGGCATACTTCCCGCTGTCGACATCGGCACGAATCGACTGCTCTCCCTGCTGGAGCAAGAGTTGGCGTTCTTCAGCCGAAAATTCGTAGCGGAATCCGGTAGCTTCACTTTCCACAAGCCGAATCTCTTCAAACGGCATGCGGAACGACATCAACTTCACCTTCGGAAGTGTGACGGTGATAGCCATTGCCGAAGAGTCGATCACGGTCTTGCTGTCGTCGTACGCGGTCATATCCACGCCAGCTTCAAGGTAAGCGTTGCACTTGAAGAGCACACGCTTCTCCCCCACTTTCCACCAAGTGCAGTCCTTCGCCTTGATGATTTTCTGCACGGTGTATTCCACGGTGGCCAGCTCGCCAGTGGCAGTCATCAGCTGCACGCGGTCGGCGGCAGAGTCACTCTGCGTGGGCAGCGCCTTTTGGCACGAATTGAGCATCGGCATCAGGCACACGACAGCCATCACCGCAGCCAAACAGGCCAAGCGATAAGGTTTTCTGATTTTCATTTCCATATATAAATTTAAATACAAATCACATTTTTGCCGATTTGACGCATTCCTCACGCCAAGGTTTAATCCCCCACCCACAAAAAACAAGCTCGGGACCTGGTTGATTCCAAGCCCCGAGCCATTTGATATTTTAGGTGGTTTAATCGGCAGTGAGGATGAGGTTGATGAGCGCAGTCACATCGCTCAAGCGCCATGTGAGCCTCAACTCCAGATTCAGGTTGACATTATCTACTTTGCAAAAATATAGTAAAAATGTGAATTTTCATATTCCCTTGCAAAAAAACGCCCCAAAACCGCAAGGGGTTTCAAGACTTCAAAGGCACAAAATTTAGGCTCAGCACCGAAAGAAGTACCGAGCCTATGTAAGATTTCCTTGCTGACAGGATGTGTTTTTAGAATTTGTAGGCGCCTTGAAGGTAGAAATTCTTGTTTGAACCGGTGCCTGGCTGAGTGTGGATCAAACCCACATCAAAGCCTACCGATACAGAATAGTGCTTTTTCAATTCCACACCTGTGCGCAAACCCAAACCGAAGTCGAAACGACGGAAACCCATGTCGCCAAACACGGTTAGGCCATCAGTCTTGCCAAACAAGCCCACAGCAAAGTATGGACCCATTTCAAAGAAGAACTTGGCATTCTTGCTGGCAGCATGGCTATAACCCATGTGAACTGGGATTTCGAGATAATAAGGATTAAACAAAGTGGTGCCGAATTCATCATTCAGCTTACCGCCCTTCAGCGAAATGAGCGCGGCAGCGTTGCCATAGATGGCATTTTCTTCGGTGAAGAACTTGAAGTCTTTAGAGGCACGGACACCTGCGTGAAAACCCACACGCGACACAACGGTGTTGTAACTGATGTTGGCGGCATTGACACCTGCCACAACTTCAAACTCTAAATTGTCGGCAAAATTTTCTGCGTGAGCCATGTTGGCGAAAGCCATGATGGCTATGATTGCAATTGATAAAATTCTTTTCATATCTATATATGTATTTTCGATTGTTGCGACAAAGTTAATCATTTTTTTGCGATATGGAATTGAAAAGAGTCGTAAAACTCTCATTTTCCCAATCAAAGGAAGATAATGACCAATAATTCAGCCAAATTTCCCTACCTTTCTACAAGCACATCCATAAATCGCCCTTAATAAAAAGAACAGAGACCTGATGCAGATAATTTCAATTTACCCGCGTTTTCTGAAATTATCTATGCTTTTTTATCAACATAATTTCAATTTACTCGCGTTTTTTGAAATTATCTACATTTTTTAACCAACTTAATTTCAATTTACCCGCGTTTTCTGAAATTATCTACACTTTTTTACCAACATAATTTCAATTTACTCGCGTTTTTTGAAATTATCTCAACATTTTTATCTACCTTTGTGGTGAAACAAAAGATAAAAGCAATGAGCAAACTAATAGGTAGAGAACACGAAACAGAAGAATTGATGCGCTGCTACAATTCCGACAGAGCAGAATTTGTAATTGTAACAGGACGCAGACGCATTGGAAAAACGTTTTTAGTGAATAGCGTGTATGGCGACCAATTTGCATTTTCTTATACAGGAGGCCACAACCTTTCCACTTCTCAACAATTACACAAATTCACTCTCGCACTTCGCAAATATGGCTATGACATAGCTGTTACACCTACCGACTGGTTCATAGCATTTGAAGCGCTACAAGATTTGCTGCAGAATATCCCTTCCGAAAATGGTAAACGAAAAATCATCTTTATTGACGAAATGCCATGGATTGACAATGCAAAATCCAACTTCGTTTCCGCATTAGAATACTTCTGGAATAGTTGGGGGGCACTTCAAGACGATGTCATGCTCATCGCCAGTGGATCTGCCACATCTTGGATGAACGACAAACTTTTAGCTAATAAAGGTGGACTGCACGCGCGCATCACCAAGCAAATCGTTTTGCCCCCGTTCTCATTAAAGGAGGCAGAACAGTATCTCATACATTCTGGCGCACAGTGGGACCGCTTCCAAATTGCACAAACCTATATGGTAATTGGCGGCATACCTTTCTACCTTAGCCTCCTTGACACAAGCAAAAGTTTTGCACAAAATGTAGATGAGTTGTTCTTCTCTCGCAACGCTTCATTACGACTTGAATTCGAGGAACTATACCATGCCCTGTTTTCAAATGCTGGTCTCTATGTGGAAATTGTCAAAGCTCTTGCACAAAAACGCAAAGGTCTTACGAGGACAGAGATTGCAGAAACCACCAACATAAAAAGTAGTGCCCTCACTCAATACCTTAATAATCTTGAAAAATGCGGATTTATTGAGGGTTACCAACAATTCGGAAAAAAAGTGAGAGGACTCACTTACAGAATCACAGACTTTTACACCCTATTCTATTTCAAATATGTTGCCAACAATCGAGACATGGACCCTAAATGGTGGACCAACAACATGCTTTCGGCATCAGTCACAGCATGGCAAGGCTTCAGCTTCGAACTGTTGTGCTTCTTACACCTCAACCAAATAAAAGAAACACTGGGCATAAGCGGAATCGCCACCTCTGTTGCGCAGTGGAAAAACGAGAAATCACAAATCGACCTCATTATCGACCGCGCTGATCGCATCGTTAACCTATGCGAGATGAAGTTCTGCACAGAACCTTACGAAATCACCAAAGCATATGCAGAGCATCTGAGAAATCGCATGGCAGACTTCAAGAGCTCAACAAAATGCCGAAAAGGCTTGAACTATACATTTGTCACAACTTTCGGAGTAAAGCAAGGCAAACACTCGTCGGTGGTAACCAATGAGGTGCTCCTTGATGATTTGTTTAATTAACCTTTATTTTTTGAGGAGGGCGGCGTTGCGCTGGAGGCCAGCGAGACGGGCCCGCTTGATGGGGCTGTGGCGGAAAGTTGTGGAGAATTGCTCTTGCGTCATTGAGAGCACTGCGTCGCATGTAAGGGCGAGTATGCTCTCACGCGCTTGAAATTCGGGGCGTGTTGTGGGTTGGGCGCCACGATTGTGAGGACATGCCAATTGGCATTCGTCGCATCCGTAAAGATGGTTGCCGATTCGCTCCCCTACCCATTCGGGCAACTGCTCGGAACGGTTTTCTATGGTTTGGCACGATAGGCATCGGGCGGCATTGAGCACACCATCTTTCAGCGCTCCTCCCGGACAATGACGCTCGCAAGTGTGACATTCGCCACAAGTGAGCGTGCATGGTTCGTCGGGGGGCAATTCAAGCGTGGTGACCAATTCACACAAGAAAAAGAAGGAACCCTTGCCTGGAATGACGAGCAGGGTGTTCAATCCCACAAACCCGAGTCCCGCCTGCTGTGCCCAATAGCGTTCAAGAATGGGGGCACTGTCGACACATACGCGTGATTCGTGACCTGTTTGCTCGTTGATAAAGGCAGCCAATTGTCGCGCCATATCGCGGACCACTTCGTGATAGTCGGAGCCATAGGCATATCGCGACACTTGCGGCGCCGCGGCATCCTGTAGCCGCTGTGGCAGATAGTTGACCGCTAAAGAAATCACCGTTTTTGCCCCGGGCACAAGGCGTGTGGGGTCGAGTCGGAGGTCGGTATGGTTTGCCGCCCACTGCATGCAGTCGTTCTTCCCTTCAGAAAGCCACTGCGTGAACGCCTGGGCTGCCTCACTGCTCACTGGAGCGGCATGGGCAAACCCTACTGCATCAAAGCCAAGCCTAAGCGCCTCAGCCTTGATAGCATCACCTATGCGACATTGGGATTTTGTCAAACTCGTAGCCTTCACTGCGCAGCCATTCGATGGCACGAGGCAACGCATATTTCATATTTTTTTCTGCTTTCAGTGAATCGTGAAACACGATAATAGAGCCATTGCGCGCCAACGACTTTATGTTGTCGAGCACCTGCTCGCCAGTGAGTTTTCGACTGTAGTCGTGGCTCACAAGGTCGTACATAATGATGGCGAAACGCGAACGAAGCACCTTCGACTGTGCCCAACGCAGCAAGCCGTGAGGCGGACGGAAAAGCGAAGAGTGAATCAGCTCGTTGGCCTGAAACACATTGTGCAAATACACCTTCGTACTCACTTTCGCACCTTGCATGTGCTTCATGGTGTGATTGCCCACGCTATGCCCGCGGCGCAATAGTTCCTGAAAAAGTTCAGGATTGCGCTGCACATTTTCGCCCACGCAGAAAAATGTGGCCTTCACCCCATAATGGTCGAGCGTGTCGAGCACCCAAGGAGTGACCTCTGGGATGGGGCCGTCGTCGAAGGTGAGATACACCGTTCGTGGTTTGAAATGCAGACGCCAAACCGTTTCGGGGAATAGCATTCGGTAAAGCAATGGTGGACGCTCCACCAAGCGATTAAAATAGCGTTTAATACTGCGCATAAATTAGATTGATAAAGGTGAGTGTGTCGTACTGATATAAAAGCATAAAAGGCGGTGATTTTGTTTTCCGCCTTTTATGCTATTTGAGTTATCAATTATTTGTCGTCGTCGGATGCACCTGCGCCCAACAAAGCCGCGAAACTTGAGTCGCCTTCAGGACGACTTGAGTCGGCAGGGGCCGCCGAAGCTGGAGCCATCTGCTGCTGAGGTTGCTGATTTTGCTGGAGCATCATCTGCATAGCGGCTTGCAAAGTTTGGGTGTCAACACCAAGCGCAGCCACCTTCTTCAACAATGCTGGATAGCCAGCCTTATTGATTTGCTCATAGAAGAGGAGCAACTGAGGCACATAGCTTTGAACAATATAATTGTCGATGCTACAAGCGGTCAAACGTGGATAATTCACGCCAAGGCTTTGGATGAACGATGTCCACTTGCAGAATTGGAGCACGTCGGCTTCAACGAGAGCAGATGCCTTCTTACGCAAATCCATCTTCTTGGTGAGCTGATAGAGCGATTCGTAAACACGAGCCATCTGCATGCGGTTGTTGAATGCATAAGCGCACGCCTTTTCCGAAAGTTTGTCTTGCATGAGGGCGAGCACAGTTTCAGCCTTGGCAATGCGGTCGGCGTAGAATTTGTCTACATCCATTCCATAAATAGTAGCTTTGCCTGCTTCTTTTGCATCCTTGGCAGCGCCAGCTTCGTTGGCCAAACCAGAAGCCAATGAGATAATCATTGTGCGGGTAGTGTTCACCATGCGGCGTACGGTTTCGTCGAGGTAAATCTTACCAGCCTTTCCTTCTGGAGTGTCGAGACCGCCCCAACGGAACTTCTTGGTCACATTTTCATACATTTTGTCGGTGTTGGCTACGATTTCCTCACCAAAGTTTTGCGTGCGGAGAGGGGTGATTTGGTAAGCCATACCTGTGTTCTGCATATATGGAGAGAACGCTGCGTACATGTCGTCGCTCACTGTAGATGCGAAATAGATTGGGCGCTTCCAACCTTGTGAGATACAAGCGTTCACAAGGTCGAGCACCATCATGTCGCTTGCCGAAGCCCAACCACCTTGGTGAGCTTGGCTAAATGGCACCTCAATCTGCTCTTCTGCCAAATCGCGCATGCCAACAGGAATGATGCCAGCCTTCACAGCAGCATCAGGGTTGGTGTTGATAAACATCTTAGAATATTCGAGCTTACCACGCACCACGCCATCTTCATCGCGTTCGGCATCGCCTGAATAGAATTTCTTCAGAGCATCGGAAACGGATACCATTTCGGTTTCGCCTTGTTCGAGAGTTGTACCTGCACGGTTGCCGTAAGCGTAGCTGAGCGAATCTGCCATCCTTGGCAGTGGAGCCGACTTGTAGGCTGCGCGCTGCATTTGAGCGATATACCAGTCGGTGGAGAGGTAGCTCAGGTTCACCACGCGCACATCGGTGCGATAGCCTTCCACTTCCTGCAGATACCACAGAGGGAATGTATCGTTATCGCCATTGGTGAATATGATTGCGTTTTCATCGAGGCTTGAGAGGTAGTTCATACCGAAATCGTGAGCGCAGGTGCGGTAAGAGCGGTCGTGGTCGTCCCAAGTTTGGCTCACCATTTGAAGTGGCACGATAAGACCGATGGCCACTGCCACAAATGCCATAGCCTTTGATGGAGCACTTGTTGCAACCTCGGCTTCGTCCTTTGCTTTCTTTGCCTTCTTGATAAGCATTACCGCCAAATTCCACAAACCGGCAACACCCATACCCACCCATATTGCATAGGCATAGAATGAGCCTGCGTAAGCGTAGTCACGTTCGCGTGGTTGCAATGGTGGCTGGTTGAGGTAGAGCACGATAGCGATACCTGTCATAAAGAACAGGAAGAACACTACCCAGAACTGTTCGATACCGCGCTTGCCGGCAAATGCTTGCCAGAGAAGACCGATGATACCGAGCAACAGAGGCAAGCAGAAGAACACATTGTGTCCCTTGTTTTCCTTGCCGTATTCAGCAGGAAGGAGTTCTTGGTCGCCGAGGCGAGAATTGTCAAACCAGTCGAAACCGGTAATCCAGTTACCACGAGTCACATCACCCATTTCGCAGTTCAAACCTTGCACATCGTTCTGGCGTCCTGCGAAATTCCAGAGGAAGTAACGCATATACATGTAGTTGAGCTGATAGCCCAAGAAGAACTCAATATTGTTAACAAACGAAGGCTTAGGAAGCATCTGTTGCGACTGGCTGAATCGGTAATCGGGATTGCCATTTTCATCCACGATAATGGTGGCGGATGTTTCGTCGAACGGACGGTTTTCTGCATCGAAATAGGTGTTATAATAGTTGGCGTGGCTTGGGCTGGTCGACCAGATGCGTGGGAACAGCATGTTCATTTCGCTTGGATAAACAGGTTCCTTGGCATAGCCAGTGCCAATGTATTGGTCAGGTTGGTCGGCTGAGGTTTTCACCACGCGAGCCCATTGCTTGTTACCGCTCTTGAAGCGGGTGGATGCGGTACCGTCGGCATGGCTCTGGTATTGAGGAGAACCCACAGTGTACACAGGACCGTAGAGCAATGGAGTCTTACCATATTGGTCGCGGCTCAAGTAGCTGTTGAGGGCAAACATTGTGTTTGGAGAGTTTTCATCCAAAGGCAAGTTTGCACTTGAACGGATAATGATGAGCGCATAGCAAGAGAAACCGATGAAAATCATCAGCGAGCTGATGAGGATGTTGCTCATGATGCGGCGAGGCACAGCCTTCATAAACTTGAAGAGGTAAACGCCAAGTGCGATAACGAGCACCAATGGAATGAGCAGGTTATCGCCAATGAACAGCATACCAGAAATGAAGATTGCTGCCAAGAACGACACACGCATCATCATATCGCTCTTGCCCTTATACCTCTCATAGATGGCCCAAGAGAAGAAACCAAGAGGAATGCATAGAAGAGCACACCCGAGTTATAAGAGAAACCGAGGGTGTTCACAAAGAAGAGGTCGAAGTAGCCGCCGAGTTCCACAAAGCCTGGTTCCAAGCCGTAGAGAATGGCAACAATCACTGCAAACGACACGAGCAATGTGAGGAGCGAGCCCTTAACGGTGGTTTCTTTCCACTTGCGATAGTAGAAAATGAGGGCAAGTGCTGGGATACAGAGCAGGTTGAGCAAGTGCACACCCAGTGAGAAACCAAACACATAAGCAATGAGGATAATCCAGCGGTCGCTACGAGGGTCGTCGGCCTGGTCTTCCCACTTCAGCATCAGCCATACCACAAGGGCGGTACAGAATGATGAGAACGCATACACTTCGGCCTCAACAGCAGAGAACCAGAAAGTGTCGCTCCAAGTGTAAACCAATGCGCCACACACGCCACTACCCATCACCACGAGGTATTGAATGAGGCTCATGTTGTCTTCTTCGCCGTCTTTCACCACCAGTTTCTTCACCAGGTGGGTCACGGTCCAGAAGAGGAACAGGATGGTGGCAGCACTAAGCAGTGCCGACATAGCATTCACGCATTTGGCCACAGCTGTCACATCGCCACCGGCGAAATTGGCAGCAAAGCGGCCTACGAGAATAAAGATTGGGTTGCCGGGGGGGTGACCCACTTCACTCTTGAATGCTTGTGCAATAAATTCTGGGCAGTCCCAGAAACTCGCAGTAGGCTCAATGGTGAGCAGATAGGTGATTGCTGCCACCAGGAAAACGAGCCAACCGAGCGTGTTGTCGATAAGTCTGTACTTTTTCACTTTATTTTGTTTTTTAATTTATTTTCGTTCGCGTAAGCGTATATTCGTGCAAAGTTAGTGATATTTTTCGAAATATCCCCTCTTCCAGCCCGCAAACCCAGGGCACGCTCCACATTTTCACCCTTTTTCACAATAACAAATCTACTATGCATACGCAAAACTTTTGTCTATTGTACACTTTTCACTAAATACGCCTTTTTATACAATTCATGGACAACAATTAAAAATATTTTTGCTATATTTGCACGATAAAAGAACTTTTTGGTGTATTTTCGTGAAAATTCAGAAACATGGATATAAGTAAAATCTATAAAATGCGTATCTTTTCGCCTCCTATACAACGGTCAAATCCCAACTGATTCCCGTTCTTCGCAAAAGCGAAAAATTTGATTTCACGAAAACAAAAGAGACTGTTGTATCTTTTCTCCAAGAGTTCCTTCAATTCAGCGATGATGAAAAAGCATTTGTCCAGCACTTTAATCGCAGGGAATATCATCCAGAAATCCTCTTTGGCGACAATGAATGCGCTGCAAGATTAGCCAAACACCCGATGGCTATTTGGAAATGCCGCCCCAAATCATAAAAAGCCCCTTTTCGGGGATAGGAAATTAAACTTTTTTGCCGGTGAGACGTCTAATCACACACAAAGGCAAAAGTAAGTTGGTAGTTAAGTTTTTTTGCTTTACCTTTGCATTGTAGTTATAACAACACTAAGCGTCAAACTCATAACGATGAAGACTCTAAGACTCATAACAATGGCTCTGCTGATGGCGTTTGTAGCAGGTTTCACTCCAAATGCTGGAGCACAAACCATACGCGATGCCAATCACCACAACATAGGTCGCATCTCGCCCAATGGCACCGTGCGCGACAACGACTCTCGCCCAATGGGATTTTTCGACCGTGATGGCGTAATCCGCAATAAGGACAACAAGCAAATAGGACTTATCAAGGGATTGCAAATCTACAACAACAATAACGAACGCATCGGGTATATCCTCAACGATGGCACAGTGCGCGACGGCGAAAGCCACATACTGGGCAATATCGACAAGAGTGGTAAAATCTACGATGCCGACAAGAAAATCATAGGCTACGCACAAAGCGTGCGCTACGAGTGGATAGCATGCTATTTCTTCTTCCACTTCTTCGACTAAACTAACTCTTAACAGATAAATGATTAAGCCGTTTTTGGAGCCTTTCCAGAAACGGCTTTTACCCTAAAAAATGAAACGCAACCTTCTTCTCACAGCCGCAGCCTTCTTGATTTTCGGAATATCGATGAGGGCACAAATTCCCAGCGACGCAGAACTCCGACGCTATGCAGCACAGATGCTGATGGTGGGCTTTAAGGGCAACACCGTCGACGACCAGAGCGATGCAGCACGCTACATCCGCGATTTGAAAGTGGGCAGCATCGTGCTTTTTGACATCGACCTGACGGGCACTGCAAAAATCGGCTCACGAAACATCACTTCGCGCGAGCAACTCACAAAACTTACCGCAGACCTACAAGCGTTTGCCGACTATCCCTTGCTCATCGCTGCCGACCAGGAAGGAGGACTCGTGCAGCGATTGAAACCGGCTTACGGATATGAAAAGCTCCCAAATGCTGAATATCTGGGCAATGTCGACAACCGCGACACCACGCGATTCTACGCCCGACTGATGGCCACACAGCTGGCAACGAGTGGCGTAAACCTTAATCTTGCACCGGTGCTCGATGTGCTCAACCCCGAATGTCCGCCTATCGGCAAAATCAAGCGTAGTTTCGGCACCGATGCCGATGTGATTGTGCGTCACGCTGGCATTCAAATCGACGAGATGCACCGCCAGCATGTGCTCAATGCCGTGAAGCACTTCCCTGGCCACGGCAACGCCCTCGGCGACTCGCATTGGGGATTTGTGGATGTGACCGCCACCTGGCAACCCTCCGAACTCGAGCCCTTCCGCCGACTTATCAAGAAGGGGAAAGTGGACGTGGTGATGACCGCACACATCATTAATGCCAATATCGACCCCGACTACCCCGCCACCCTATCGCGCAAAACCATCGACGGCGTGCTCCGCAAGCAATTAGGTTACGATGGCGTGGTGGTAAGCGACGATATGTACATGGAGGGTATCATCAAGAAATACGATATCGAAAATGCGCTCGTGCTGGCTATCAACGCGGGCTGCGACTTGCTTTGCGTGGGCAATAACATCAACACCGGATTTGAGGCCGAACGCCCATTCCGTCTCGTCGACCTCATCGTGAAGAATGTGAAAAACGGCCGCATCCCCTGGGGGCGCCTCGTGCAAAGCCACAAACGAATCGAAAAACCTTACAAGAAACACACAAAATAGATTCAAGAAATTAGATATTAGATTTTAGATTTTAGATTTTAGAAAATATGAAAAGATTCATCCTACTTTTATCAGCAGCGATTATCGCCTTTGGCACAGTTTCGGCACAGAAAAAAGCAGCAAAGAAAGCCCCTAAAAAGGCGATGCAAGGCGAAACCATCGTTGTGGAGCCTTCTACCGACAATGTGGTCACTTGCCTGATGGTGGCATATTTAACCAAACACAGCGAACTCGCTGGAGCAAGTGAGATGATTGAAATTGCCAACAATCCCACACCGAAACAAATGGCAGCCATCAAAGACACCTGCGCATTTATCACTGCCGGAAACAACCGACTGCAAGCAGCCATCTGGACACGCAGCAACGGACACACACTCGTAGGATTCGTTTACAACTTGCGCGAGGTGAAATTCTATGACTACAACCCCGAAACCTACACTCTCACGCAAGACCGCGCCGTGGGTGTGCCCATCACTTCCATCCTCGGTGGCGACTGGACCATCATCTTCGACACCGACGGCTACCACTGCTCCGTGACACGACTCACCGGCTACGGCAGCTACTTCAACTTCAACGGCGAAAAATTCGTCCCCGCAAAGCACGACCTCGGCCAAGCCCCCACCTGGTAAAAATTCATTCAACTAAAAAATCACACACCATCAAAGGGACGGTTCTAATGATGGTGTTTATCTATTATTTGCTGATTTTTAGAGATTTGCGACAACAGAAACTCTTGAACGTTACCGCCTACTAAAAAGGGGGATTGCGCCATCACGGCGTAATCCCCCTCATTAAAGAAATGTTATGAAAAGTTTCTCTATTATTATCAGTTAGAGAGCAACTGGAAAAACTATGATTAATAGTTTTCTGCCTTGATTTGGAAGTATGCTTGTGGGTGAGCGCATACTGGGCATTCTTCAGGAGCTTGCTTGCCTACGCAGATGTGACCACAATTAGCACATTGCCAGATGCATTCTTCGTCGCGTGAGAACACCACCTTGTCTTCAATGTTCTTGAGAAGCTTGCGATAGCGTTCTTCGTGTTCCTTTTCGATAGCAGCCACGCCTTCCATCATGTCGGCGATTTCGTCGAAACCTTCT
>JAKSMA010000090.1 GCA_024400895.1 Muribaculaceae bacterium
AGAACGCTCATGTACATACCGAATCGGTGGCCCTTGCCGACGCCACCGCCGACGGCATCAGCACCAACTACCTGGTGTATCCAGTAAACATTTCAAAGCCTATCGTCACTTCTGTGGATGAGGTGTTGGCTGTTAAGGAATTGGCTTCTGTGAAGTATGTGAATCTTCAGGGCCAAGTATCTGCCACTCCATTTGAAGGCGTGAACATCCAGGTGAGCACCTACACCGATGGCTCTACTCGCACTGTGAAAATGATGAAGTAAACGTCAACCACAGACTATGGAATAAATAGGGATTGTCCCTATATAAAAAATGCTCCGAAAGCATCAAGTTTTAGGAGCATTTTTTTGCTGTATCTGATGTTGGTTTCTTGATTAGTGGGCGTCGAGCCAGTTGGTGGCTGTGGCGTGTGATGCAGTGAGATGCACTCCTCCGTGGTAGGCGTTTTCCATCTCTTCAACCACGATGGTTTGCACCTTTTCAGCCTCTTCAGGGACAACGTCGAAGTTCAATTCATCGTGCACTTGCATAATCATCTTCGAACGGATTCCTTCTTGCTCGAAACGGCGGTCGATGGCAATCATCGCAATCTTCATCACATCGGCAGCAGTGCCCTGGATGGGGGCGTTCACTGCGTTGCGCTCGCTGAACTGACGCACCACGGCGTTGCGTGAGTTGATTTCGGGCAACATACGACGGCGGCCGTAGAGGGTGGTGACATAGCCTTTTTCTTTGGCCTGCGCCACGCTGCGGTCGATGTAGTCGCGTACACTTGGGAAGGTGGCGAAATAACCGTCGATGAGTTGCTTCGACTCGGCGCGCGGAATGCCCAGACGCTCCGAAAGGCCGAATGAAGAGATACCGTAGAGAATGCCGAAGTTAGCGGTTTTCGCCTTGCGTCGCTCATCGGCAGTGACCTCTTCAAGAGGCTTGTGATATATTTTTGCTGCAGTGATGGCGTGGATGTCGTGCCCCTCGCGGAAAGCCTCGAGCATAATCTCGTCGTGGCTCAAATCTGCCACCAGTCGGAGCTCGATTTGCGAATAGTCGGCGCTGAAGAACACATTACCATCTGCAGGTATGAATGCTTTACGAATTTCGCGTCCCATATCATCGCGTACGGGAATGTTTTGCAGATTTGGATTGGTCGACGACAGGCGTCCGGTAGCGGTCACCGTCTGGTTGTAGGTGGTATGGATGCGGCCGGTGCGCCCATTGATGAGCAATGGCAAAGCCTTTACATAGGTGGAAAGGAGTTTGCGAATGCCACGCAATTCCAGAATCATATCCACCAGCGGATGGCGGTCGCGCAGTTTCGTGAGCACCTCTTCGGTGGTAGAGTATTGTCCGGTTTTTGTTTTTTTCGCCTTCTCGTCGAGGTGCAGATGGTCGAACAGCACTTCGCCCACCTGCGCTGGCGACGCAGTGTTGAACTGCATGCCTGCCGCCTCAAAGCAGTCAGCTTCCAGTTTGTTCATCTTCACGGTGAGCACTTCGGCATAGTCGTTGAGTGCCTTCACATCGATGCGAGCGCCCGCCATTTCCATCTTTGCCAGCACCTTCACCAGCGGCATTTCGATGTCGGAGAGCAGGCTGGTCATGCCACAATCCTCAATGCGCTGCGAGAGCACATCGGGGAGAGCGAGAATCACATCGGCTTGTTCGCAAGCCACCTTCGTCATCTTTTCTGGTTTCACCTCAAATATCTTCTTTTGGCCGCGACCTTTCGGACCGAGATACGATTCGGGGTCGATGAGTTCGTAGTTGAGCAGTTCCTGTGCGATTTGTGCCACACTGTGCCCGCGTTCGGGCTGGAGCAGATAGTGTGCCACCGACACGTCGAAATAGGGAGCAGTGAACGCAACGCCTCTTTCGTGTAGCATCACCATATCGCGCTTCACATCGCCCGAGCAGATGGTCACATTGCTCTCGTAGAGCGGACGCACCGAATCGAGCATCATGCCGAATCCGTCCATCACCAAGTAGGCGCCCTTATGGGCCTCAGGGCAAATGGCGAAACCGAGGATTTGTGCCGTCATCGCCTCGTCGCCCATCGATACGATGTGTACAGCCACACGCTTTTTGTCGAGGAGCGACTGTACATATTCAGTCGCTTCGTCCATGTCGCCGATGAGGCGGAAATCGCAGTCATAGCTTTTGATGCTTTGTGCCGTCGACGCGGGCTCAGCTGGTTCGTTAGTGGCGAATTGGTCGCCGAAAAGCGAAATTTGAGCTCCGCTTTCGGGTGCTGGAGGCACAGTGCCTGCAAGGCCAACATTGGCTTCACCCTGGTCAATGATACGCTTGGTGAGTGTGCGGAACTCCAGTTCGCCAAACACTTTTCGCAGTGCCACATAGTCGACCGGCACACGCTTCAGCGCTTCCTCATCCCACTCGAGAGGCACATCGGTCTTGATGGTGGCAAGATATTTCGAGAATCGAATTTGCTCGGCATTGGCTTCCACCTTTTGCTTCAGCGCACCCTTCAGTTCATCGGTGTGCTCCAGCAGATTTTCGATAGAGCCGAATTGCTGAATCAACTTCTCTGCGGTCTTTGGTCCCACACCTGGGCAACCGGGAATATTGTCGGCGCTATCGCCCATCAATCCCAAAATGTCGATTACCTGGATAGGGTCGTTGAGACCGTACTTTTCCTTGATTTCCTTCACGCCCAGAATCTCGTTCTTGCCCGGGTTGTAGATTTTGGTGCAGTCGTTCACGAGTTGACCAAAGTCCTTGTCGCCCGTCACCATATAGGTTTCAAAGCCTTGTTGGCAAGCCAGTTTCGCGAGCGAGCCAATCACATCATCGGCCTCAAATCCCTCCTTCACAAACACCGGAATGCGGTAGGCTTCGAGAATGCGCTTGATGTAGGGCACTGCCACCCTGATGCCTTCCGGCGTTTCGTCGCGATTGGCCTTGTAGGCAGCATATTCCTCGTGTCGGAAAGTCTTTCCCCCCGGGTCGAAACACACGGCAATGTGCGATGGGGTTTCGCGCTTCAGAAGGTCTTGCAGAATGTTCACAAAGCCGAAAACGGCCGAAGTGTCAACGCCCCCACTCGAGAAGCGAGGGTTGCGCATCAGCGCGTAGTATGCTCTAAAAATCAACGCATAAGCGTCGAGAAGGAAAAGTCGTTTTTCGTTGTTCATCGTGTCAGTGTTAGTTTTTTTGGGGGCATCTGTTTTGCGTCCCGCTTCACCATTTGCCTAATATGGCAAACTAATGAGCATATAAAATTACTCCTTTTTCGCCGATTTCGGAAATTTTCGCCAAGAAATTGCCTAATATAGCCCCTCATTATCGTAATTATTAGTAATTTTGCAATGAAATGGTAAAACTTGACCAAATACAACAAACGATAAAGCCCGAATTGGCGAAGCTCAACGCAATCATTGCCGACACGCTTCGCAGCCAGAGCGCACTCACCGACCACATAGTTACTGATTATTTGCGAACTAAAGGAAAACAGATTCGCCCGGTGCTGGTGTTGCTGAGTGCTAAACTCTTTAATGGCATCAACGAACGCGTGCTCAACGCTGGCGCTGCCATTGAATTGCTTCATAACGCATCGCTCATTCACGACGACGTGATTGACCAGAGCATGTCGCGCCGCGGCTTGCCCACCGTCAACAGCGTGTGGGACAACCATGTGGCAGTGCTCGTGGGCGACTATTTCGTGAGCGGAGCGCTGGCTTGCGCCGTGCGTTCTGGCGACATGCGCGTGCTCAATTCGCTCTCCACAATGGGTGCCGACTTGGCAATGGGCGAAATCGACCAGATTGACAATGCCCGCAACCGCGAAATCACTGAAGATGTGTATATGACCATCATCAGTCGCAAGACGGCGTCGCTCTTCACCAGTTGCGTGGAAGTGGGTGGCATCACTTCTGGCGCCGACGATGCATCGCTCGAAAAACTCAAGCGCTTTGCCGAACTTTTAGGGCAGTGCTTCCAAATCAAGGACGATACATTCGACTATTTCGACGACCCTGTGGTGGGCAAGCCTACCGGCAACGACCTGCGCGAAGGCAAAATCACCCTGCCACTCATATATGCACTCGGCCGCAAGGAATTGCCCGACAGCGCGGAAATGAACAAGCTGGCGCACAAGCCCGAACTCAACGACGAGGAAATCAACCGTCTTGTGGAATATGCCAAGGCTGGCGGTGGCATCGACTATGCCTTCCGCACAATGGAGCGCCTGCGCAAAGAAGCCGATGAGCTGCTCGCCGATTTCCCCGAAAGCGAAACAGTGGACGCCTTCAAGTCGATTTTCAGTTATATCATCACCCGCAACAAGTAAGAAATCATACACGCCAACCACTTCTCCTCTAAAATTTCACTATGACGCTTCAGCAATTGAAATATGTGATAGCAGTGAACAAGTATCGCAACTTTGCCAAGGCTGCAGATGCGTGTGCCGTGACCCAGCCCACACTCAGTGCAATGCTTCAAAAACTGGAAAGCGAACTCAATGTGCGAATTTTTGAGCGTACGAGCAAGGCTGTGACCCCTACGCCCGTGGGGTTGAAGATTATCCGTCAGGCCGAAAAGACCATCAACGATGCACTGGCTCTCGAAAATATTGTCAATCAGGAGAAAGACAGCGTGTCGGGAGAGTTGAATCTTTCTGTTGGTCCCACCATTTCGCCTTACATTCTGCCGGGCTTCATCAAGGCTTACAGCGCTGCATATCCCGATGTGCAACTCAAAATTCGCGACCTGAAAATCTCGAGTATGCTCAATGGACTGCTCGACGGCAGCATTGATGCCGGAATCGGTATTTCGGGGAATATGCGTCGTGGCATTCTTGAACTCCCGCTCTATTTCGACCCCGTGGTGGCTTACACCGTGGATAAAGGTGACGGCGACGGACAGACAGACTTCCTCTGGATTATGAAAGAGGCCTTGAGTCTGCGTGAAAGTGCTTTCAGTTACTATAAAGCCGATATCGAGCACTGCGACATTTATGAAGCCTCCAATCTGGAAACTTTGATTCACATGGTCGACACGATGGGCGGACGCACAGTGATTCCGCAAATGCACATCAAGTACCTCACAGGCGAGCAGCGCAAGCATGTGGTGGAAATGAACGGCGACGAGAACTACCCAGTTCGCCACTTTTCGCTGTATGTGAAGAGCGATTACATGCGTGAGAAGATGTTCAACAGCCTCGTTGACACTCTGAAGCGTGTGATTCCTGCTCATCTGCTCGAGAACCAGCGTTGAAGAGCTGATAGCATATGGTTGTGGCGATATTCTTCTCCTGTTAGGGATTTACCATACAGCATCTAATTTCTAACTTCTTACATCTAACTTCTAAAAAAGTGCTATCTTTGCAACAATATTATGAAAGAAAAGGGTAAAATATGCATTTTTGGTGCTTCAAGCGACCGTCTTGAAAACACTTTCACCGAAACCGCTTACGAGTTGGGCGCAATGATGGCCGAACGCGGATGGAGTTGTGTGAATGGTGCTGGCAGCGCAGGCTTGATGCGTGCAGTGAGCGATGGTGTGCTCGACAATGGCGGCCATGTAACAGGCGTGATTCCTCAGTTTATGGTCGACAACGGTTGGGAATACAGCCGCTTGCCCGAAATCATTGTCACTCCCGACATGCACTCTCGCAAAGAGCGCATGGCGCAACTTGCCGATGCCTTTATCGTGCTTCCTGGTGGATGCGGCACACTTGAAGAAGTGATGGAAATCTACACTTGGCGCCAGTTGGGCATCATCAACAAGCCTATTATCCTTCTCAGCACCGTGGGCTTCTACAAGCCTTTGGTGGAAATGATCGACCGCTGTGGCACGCTTGGATTTATGCAACATTCACACACCCGCTTGTGGAAGATTGCACGCACACCGAAGGATGCCCTCGATAAACTTGAAAGAGAACTCAACGAAGGCGTGAAGCCTGTAGAAGAAATGCACGATGTGACCCATGGCGAAGACTAACAACGATACAATACAACATGCAACCGACAGCGTGGTGCAGTTCGTCCCGCAGTATCCCGATGGCATTCCTGCGCAGAAGGGCAACGACTCGGTGATGGCGCACATGGCCGATTTGCCTGTGATGGAGGCGCCTCAAGGCACAGCCTCTGTCACTCATAGCCGCGGACCGCTCTACGACACGGGGTCGATGATGCTGTTGCTGTCGAGCATGTTTTTCATCGTTGTAAGTTTCAAGAGTGGCTATAAATACTTCGAAAACTTTGCTACCAACCTTTTCTCCGTGCGTCGCCGCCGTGAAAATGCTTTCGACGACAACCACACAATGAGCGATGTGCGTATCATGTCGGCACTGGTGTTCAACACCTGCGTGATGGAAGGCCTGCTCCTGTTCTATGCTGTCGGCTTCTTCGTGCCCGATTTGCGTCAGGGAATGCTCGAAAATGTGGGGCTGAATGTGGGGCTGCTCACTGCTGCGTGCGTAGTTTTCCACCTGTTGCAGCATGGCCTATATGCCACCCTGGGCTATGTTTTCGGCGATGCTGTGAGCCGTCGGTTGTGGCTCAGTGGCTTCAAGGCCTCGCAATCGTTGCTGGGGCTGCTGCTGTTCCCCGTCACAGCATTTATGTTGCTGTTTCCTGCAGCTATCGAACTGCTACTTACCATAGCCGCAATCCTCTACATATTGGTGAGAATAGTGTTTGTTTTTAAGGGATTAAGAATTTTTTTCAACAAATTTTCACAAATTCTCTATTTTATTTTGTACCTTTGCAGCGTAGAAATTGTGCCCCTGGTGTTTTTTGCAGCACTCATGGTGGCAATGTGTTCTGCATTACAGTCATAAAAACATTATAGGCGCGTGAATATTAAGAAGATTCTGGTTTCTCAACCTAAACCATCAAGCGAAAAGTCTCCATATTATAATCTTGAAAAAGACTATGGCGTGACTGTAGAGTTTCGCCCTTTCATAAAAGTTGAAGGACTATCAAGCAAGGAGTTTCGTCAACAGAAAATTGCTCTTAGCGATTACACAGCGGTGATTTTCACTGCTCGCACAGCTATTGACCACTATTTCCGTTTGGCTAAGGAACTTCGTTTTGAAGTACCCGAAACAATGAAGTATTTCTGTATTAGCGAGGTCGTGGCTCGCTATCTCCAAACCTACATCGTGTATCGCAAGCGTAAGATTTTCTTCAGCGAAAACGGCAAGGCCGACGGTCTTATTCCGCTGATTGAGAAGCATAAAAAGGAATCGTTCCTTTATCCAGTGGCCGACGTGCACGATTCAAAACTCAATCTTGAGGCACATGGGTTGGAAAACACCAAGGCTGTGATGTATCGCACAGTGAGCAACCCATTCCCTAAAGATGAGCCATTCGACTACGATATCGTGGCTCTTTTTACACCTTCTGGCGTGAAGAGTTTGCTTGAAAGTTTCCCTGATTTCAATCAGGAAAAGAATGGCAAACTTCTTGCTTGCATGGGTGTAAAGACCATCGAAGAGGTGAAGAATTCGGGTTTGCATCTCGACATCACCACTTCTCCAGAGCATCCTTCAATGGCGGCAGCTATCGCTCACCACCTGGAGCAAGTAAAGAAGGCTGAAGAAAAAGAGGCCAGAAAGGCTGCAAGAGAAGCCAAAAAAGCAAAATAAGCCAATCCTAATTCGTTTCATACATCCTTATCCCTCGCTCAACCACATTGGGCGGGGGATTTTTTTGTATTTCTTCTTGTGTTCTTGGGGCTCAGGGGCGGATGGGTGCGTCGCCGGTGATGAGATATTTGTAGGTGGTGATTTCGGGGAGTCCCATCGGGCCGCGTGCGTGGAGTTTTTGGGTGCTGATGCCGATTTCGGCGCCGAAACCAAACTGGCCGCCGTCGGTGAAGGAAGTTGGCACATTGGCATACACGCACGACGCGTCCACTTCTTTGCAGAAGCGATTGCATACTGTTTCGTCTTCCGCCACGATGCATTCGCTATGGCCAGAGCCATGTTTTGCAATGTGCTCAATGGCTTCGGTGGCATCTGCCACTGTGCGTATGGCCATCTTGTAGTCGCGCCATTCGGTGTCCCAAGCCTCTTCGGAGGCATGCACTAAATAGGGATATTTGCCTTCAAGGGCGGCGAAAGCCTGAGGGTCGGCGGCGATTTCCACCTTCTTTTCAGCCATTGGCATCACCAGGTTGGCGAGGTCGGGTAGGCGATTGGCGTCGACGAGCAGGCAGTCGAGGGCGTTGCATACGCTCACGCGGCGCGTTTTTGCATTCATCACGATGCGCACACCCTTCGCCAAATCGCCACTGGTGTGGAAATAGGTGTGGCAGAGGCCAGCGCCAGTCTCGATGACAGGCACACGCGAATTGTCGCGCACATAGTCGATAAGGCCGCGACCGCCACGAGGGATAATCAGGTCGACATAGCCCACGGCGCCAAGCAGGGCGGCGGTGTATTCACGCTCCACGGGGAGCATGGTAGCCACAGCCTCGTTGATGCCCTCTTCGCGGAGCACGCTATGGATGAGGGCCGTGATGGCGGCGTTGCTCTTTTCGGCATCGTGTCCACCTTTCATCACCACGGCACTACCGCTCTTGAAGCAGAGCGAGAACACATCGAAAGTGACATTGGGGCGTGCTTCGTAGATGATGCCAATCACACCAAATGGCACACTCACCTTCTTGATGGTCATGCCGTTGGGCTGTGTCCATTCATCGAGAGTGCGTCCCAGAGGCGAAGGAAGCGCCGCCACGCTGCGAATGGCGTCGGCAATTTCGCGTATGC
>JAKSMA010000091.1 GCA_024400895.1 Muribaculaceae bacterium
GCGGTGCGGGAATCACGATTTGCGACTTCACCGATGGCAGCACTTTTGTGGTGTCGACTTGCTGCCATTGTACGGCAGCTTCGTCCCAAACGAGCGTGCGGTAAGCCAACTTGATTTCACGGCTCAGCACCTTTCTCACGCCTGTGATGGTGAAATAAGGAATTTCCTCAGCTTTGCAGTCAACATTTATCACTGTGGAATTGCAATCTTCTGGTGCAAGCGCCGCAATATTATTGAACTGCAAATAATGGTCGGCATAATTAATTACCCACACATAAGTGCGCTTGGTACCTTCTTCAATGATATAGCCTTTGCCTGGCACCACTTGAGGGAGTGTGGTTTTGCGTCCTTCAGTCACGATGCCCGAAATTTCTTCGGCATAGCCACCGCCTTGGCTTCCATAACCATACCACACCACCTTGTCGGCCGATGTGGCATCATAGGTCATGCCCACGCCTTGCGTATTATAAAGCACGAAAATGTGGTTTAGCCCCGTATTTTTTTCAGGCACAAAGTCGTAGACGTCGCGAGTGTTGCCCACAAACGACACCTGAGCCTGCGCCATCAGCGAAGCCAGAACGGCAATTATTATAAACAGATATTTAATTTTCATATCATGCAAAGTTAACCAATATCATCTATAATAACGAAAAATCCGCCCCAAAATTGCACATACGCAAGTTTTTTGCGCTCCGATTTCAGCAGTGCGCTCCTGAAAAATTCACTCTACCATAATTAAATTTTACCCACCGACAATAAAAACTATTATTAATAATAATGTGTGACTTCTTATTTTCTAAATACAAAGATTATGCGTAACTTTGTAGAAGAATTTGGAAGCAATTTGACTTACTGAGCGAACTCGCTCACCAAAGTCAAGGCACGCTTCTTAGGTTTCACTGATAACCCATTTATCATTTTTATGATTACATTCTTCAAAAAAGGAGCTAAAACAATCTATGCGGTTGGCACCGACCACGCTCTTTCACCCAAAGAAATTGAAAAATTGGAATGGCTGCTCGGCGGCACCCAAGTGCAGGACGACACATTGAGAGGCACATTTATCGGACCTCGAAAGGAAATGATAACGCCCTGGAGTACGAATGCTGTTGAAATCACCCAGAACATGGCGATGACGGGGATTGAACGCATCGAAGAGTTTACCGTGACAAAAGAAAAGGATCCCAAGTACGACAAAATGCTGCAACGTGTGTATCACACTCTCGACAGCGAAACATTCACCATCACTCGTACGCCGGATCCTATCGTTTATATTGACGACATCGAATCCTACAATAAATCAGAAGGCTTGGCATTGAGTCCCGAAGAGGTGGATTACCTTAAAGGGCTTGGTGAACGCCTTGGTCGCCCTCTCACCGACAGTGAAGTGTTTGGCTTCTCACAGGTGAACAGCGAGCACTGCCGCGATAAGATTTTCGGCGGCACATTCATCATCGATGGCGAAGAGATGCCTACCAGCCTCTTCAACCTCATCAAGAAGACCACTAAGGAAAATCCTAACAAGGTGATTTCTGCCTACAAGGATAATGTGGCTTTCATCGATGGCCCAAAAATTGAACAATTCGCTCCAGTGAATCCCGACCAACCCGACTTCTTCGAAGTGAAAGAAATTGATTCGGTGATTTCGCTGAAAGCCGAAACACACAACTTCCCCACCACTGTAGAGCCTTTCAACGGCGCAGCTACTGGTTCGGGTGGCGAAATTCGCGACCGTCTGGGTGGCGGACGTGCAAGTTTGCCTTTGGCTGGCACTGCAGTGTACATGACCAGCTATCCTCGCACCGAGGCCGAACGCGCATGGGAGCGCTGCACAATGCCTCCTCGCCCATGGCTCTACCAAACTCCTGAAGAAATCCTTATCAAGGCTTCAAACGGTGCCAGCGACTTCGGCAACAAGTTTGGCCAACCACTTATCTGCGGTTCGCTCCTCACTTTCGAGCACGAAGAAGCTAAACGCCAAATGGCCTACGACAAGGTGATTATGCTTGCCGGCGGTGTAGGTTTCGCCAACAAACGCGACGCCCTCAAGGGCACGCCAAAGGCTGGCGAAAAGGTGGTTCTGATGGGTGGCGACAACTACCGCATCGGTATGGGTGGTGGCGCTGTGTCGAGTGTGAACACCGGTCAATACGCCAATGCTATCGAACTCAATGCGGTGCAACGTGCAAACCCTGAAATGCAGAAGCGTGTTGCCAATGTGATTCGTGCCATGGCTGAAGACGACCACAACCCTATCGTTTCTATCCACGACCATGGTGCAGGCGGTCACTTGAACGCCCTCTCTGAATTGGTGGAAGAAACCGGTGGACGCATCGATATGGCCGCCCTCCCTGTTGGCGACCCAACACTTTCCTCTAAAGAAATCATCGGCAACGAATCGCAGGAACGCATGGGCTTCGTGGCTGAAGAAAAGGATTTGGCACGCATCCAGAAGATTGCCGAACGCGAACGTGCGCCATTCTATGTGGTGGGCGAAACCACCGGCGACGACCGCTTCGTTTTCGAGCAGGCCGATGGTGTGAAACCAATCGACTTGGGTATGAAGGACATGTTCGGCAGCTCTCCAAAGACTGTGATGACCGACAAGACCAAAGTGAACAAGTTTAAGGCTGTGAAAACCGACGCAGCAAAACTCAACGAATACATCGAAACCGTGCTTCAAATCGAAGGCGTGGCTTGCAAGGACTGGTTGACCAACAAGGTTGACCGCTCTGTGACCGGCAAGATTGCCCGTCAGCAATGCCAAGGCGAAATTCAGCTGCCATTGAGCGACTGCGGTGTCGTGGCTCTCGATTTCACTGGCAATAGTGGTATTGCCACCTCTATTGGTCATGCTCCACAAGCAGGCCTTATCGACCCAGCTGCAGGCTCTGTGCTTTCTATCACAGAAGCACTGACCAACATTGTGGGCGCAAACCTCAATGGTGGACTGAAGGCTGTGTCGTTGAGCGCCAACTGGATGTGGCCTTGCCGCAACGAGGGCGAAGACGCTGGCCTCTACCGCGCTGTGAAGGCTTGTAGCGATTTCGCTTGCGCTCTCGGCATCAACATCCCTACAGGTAAGGACAGCCTTTCAATGACCCAGAAATACGGCGACAAGAAGGTGATTGCTCCTGGCACCGTGATTATCTCTGCCGGTGGCGAAGTGACCGATGTAAAGAAAACCGTGAGCCCTGTGCTTCAACAAAAGAAAAGCCGTCTCTACTATATCGACTTCTCTGGCACTGAAATGCAACTCGGTGGCTCTGCCCTCGCTCAAGCAGTCGGCCTGATTGGCAACAAGGCACCAGAAGTGAAGAGTGCAGAATATTTCGCCAACGCATTCAATGCTGTGCAAGAATTAGTGGAAAACAAGCAACTCCTCTCGGCTCACGATATTAGCGCCGGTGGTTTGCTTACCACTGTGCTTGAAATGGCGTTTGCCAACACCAAAGGTGGCGTGAGCCTTGACCTCAGCGGCATGAGCGAAACCGACATCGTGAAGGTGCTCTTCGCAGAAAACCCTGCTCTCGTCGTTCAAGTTGCCAATAACCAATGTGACAAGGTGGAACGCTTACTCGCTAAACGCGGCGTGAAATTCATCTGCATCGGCGAGCCTTCAGAAGAACGCACCGTGACCGTTTCGCAAGACGATAACGAATACATGTTCTTCATCGACTATTTGCGTGACCTCTGGTTCAAGAGTTCTTATCTGCTCGACTGCAAGCAAAGCGGCAACAAACAAGCCAAGGCACGCTTTGAGAACTACAAGAAGCAACCTTTACGCTGGCGCATGCCTGCCGGATTCACTGGCAAGGCTGCCGACTTGGGCATCGAAGGCTTCAAGCATGGCAAAACTGGCATCAAGGCTGCCATCATCCGCGAAAAGGGTGTGAACGGCGACCGCGAAATGGCTTACTCGCTCTACTATGCAGGCTTTGATGTGAAGGATGTGCACATGACCGACTTGATGAGCGGACGCGAAACCCTTGAAGATGTGAACATGATTGTGTTCTGCGGCGGTTTCTCTAATAGCGACGTGCTTGGATCGGCAAAGGGATGGGCAAGCGGTTTTGTTTGGAACGAGAAAGCCAAGAAAGCACTTGAAAACTTCTACAAGCGCGACGACACTTTGAGTCTGGGCATCTGCAACGGTTGCCAAGTGATGATTGAACTCAACCTGCTCAATCCAGAATACAGCAGCCAGCCTCACATGGACCACAACGATAGCCACAAGTTTGAATCCAACTTCGTGGGACTTGCCATTCCTGAAAACAATTCGGTGATGTTTGGCAACCTCGGCGGTTCAAAACTCGGCATTTGGGTGGCTCACGGCGAAGGCAAGTTTAATTTGCCTGAAGGCGTCGACAAATACAATGTGGTGGCACAATACAACTACCGCTCATATCCTGCCAACCCTAACGGCTCGCCACGCGGCATCGCAGGTATTGCCTCAAAAGACGGCCGCCACTTGGCTATGATGCCTCACTTGGAACGCGCTATCTTCCCATGGCAATGCGGCTTCTATCCACAGGCTCGCAAAGACGAAGTTACTCCTTGGATTCAAGCATTCGTCAATGCCAAGAACTGGATTGCTGCCCACAAGAAGTAATCAACAATCCCTACGATAACCAGAAAGCCCGATGATTTTGCGTCACCGGGCTTCTGTTTATTTATGCGGCAATCACCATAAGTACTGGAAAATTGCCAAATATCGTTATTTTTCTTCTTGTTTTGGGGGCTGTGGATTCCAGCGAGCCTGTTGGCGTGCAGCCATTTGCATTTCTGCGGGATTGTCTTGCGCTTGCCACAGTTGGGTGCCTTGCAGTTCGTCGGGCAGATATTGCTGGTTTACAAAGTGGCCAGGATAGTCGTGGGCATACATATAGTCGCGACCATAGCCAAGTTGCTTCATCAGCTTGGTTGGTGCATTACGAAGATGCAGTGGCACCGGTGCATTGCCGGTTTGCTCCACGAGTTGCAAAGCGCTGTTGATGGCATTGTATGCCGAATTGCTTTTGGGAGAAGTGGCAAGATAGATGGCACATTCACTGAGCGGTATGCGTCCTTCCGGCCATCCAATCTTGTTGATAATGTCGAAGGTGGCATTAGCAAGAAGGAGAGCATTGGGATTGGCTAAACCGATGTCTTCAGCCGCTGATATGCACAATCGACGAGCAATGAATTTAGGATCTTCGCCGCCAGCAATGAGGCGTGCCAGCCAGTAGACCGCCGCATCAGGGTCGCTACCACGCACCGACTTGATGAAAGCCGAAATGATGTCGTAGTGCATTTCCCCGTCTTTGTCAAACGCCATAGGATTTTGCTGCAGGCGCTCAGTCACAACTTTGTCGTTGAGCACAAATGGCTCGTTGTCATTGAGCGACTGGTGGAGCAGGTCGAGGATATTGAGCAGTTTTCGGGCATCGCCGCCACTGAAGCGGAGCAACGCCTCGGTTTCTTCCACACGCACTTCACGATTCTGGAAAATGGCATCGGTCTTGAGGGCGTGGTCGAGGAGTTGCAAAAGGTCGTCTTTATCGAGCGACTGTAGTACATACACCTGCGCACGCGAGAGCAGTGGGCGAATCCCTTCAAACGGAGGATTCTCGGTGGTGGCGCCTATGAGGGTGACGGTACCATTCTCCACAGCTCCCAGCAGCGAATCTTGCTGCGATTTGTTGAAACGGTGAATTTCGTCGATAAACAGGATTGGACGCCCCTTTGTGAACATACTTCGTGCATCTTTTTCGCAACGTTCAAGCACTTCACGCACATCTTTCACGCCAGAGGTGACGGCTGAGAGCGTGTAAAAAGGCACCTTTATTTGTTCTGCAATGATGCGAGCGAGCGTAGTCTTCCCCACGCCAGGAGGCCCCCAAAGGATGAAAGAAGCCACATTCCCGCTTTCAATCATTCGGCGAATCACTGCACCCTCGCCCACCAAATGACGCTGTCCTATATACTCATCGAGCGACTTTGGACGCAGACGCTCTGCCAATGGTTGAAAACTCATTATCTCTTTTCAATTTATTTTATTATTCAAGAATGGTGTTGATGAGGGCCGTGACATCGCTCACATTCACCACACCATCGCAATTGATATCACACGCCTTTTGGTCGTATTCAGCCTCTCCCAATATCATATTGACAAGAGCTGTAACATCGCTCACATTCACCACGCCATCGCCGTTAATATCGCCCAAATATGCCACGATATTGCCAAACTCCTTCCATACGGGTGCGGCCTTATACAGCCTTACTGCATCGCCATTGGGCACATAGAGCGTGCGAGCCGATAAATCGGTAAACATGCCGAAAGGCGACCTCAGTTCGCTCAATGGCAATGGCTCAATGGTTTGGCAATAGAAGGTTTTGCAATTTTTCATTCCAAAGAACGCATTTGCTCCGATATGAGTCACACTTTTCGGCAATGTGAACGTTCCCATAATCGAGCAATCGCCAAATGCCCATTCGCCTATAGCCTCCAATCCTTCAGGAAGTTCTATCGTCTTCATAGCATCGCATCCGTAGAAAGCAAAAGGCGAGATATCGGTCACTGAAGATGGCATCGTATAGCCTCGCCACGAAGCATTCTTGCGACAGAATGTGATAAGCGTCTTTGCATCCTTGCTCATCAAGATGCCATCTATGTCGCAATAATTCGGATTTTCGGGGTCGACAGTGATGGTCTTGAGCTGGGTGCATCGCTGAAATGCACGACCGCCAATCTCTGTCACATTCTTCCCCACAGTCACCGTACGCATGGCTGTGCATCCAAAGAACGCCTCACTACCAATATAGGTAACCGATTCTGGCAACGCAATATCCAGAATGCGGCTACATCCGTGGAAAGCGAAATCGCCGACACGAGTGAGCGATTGCGGCAAATTGATAGCCGTCAGAGAATCGCAAGCGTTGAAAGCATAATCACCAATTACACCAATAGTGGCAGGCAATTCCACACCCGAAAGCCCGTGGCAAGCATTAAAGGCCCCAAAGCCGATGCCCGCGACAGTCGCCCCTCCCGCTTCAGCAGGGATGGTAATCTTGCCTGAATAATAGGTGTCGCCCAGCACCACAGAGGCCTTGCCTGGTTGATCAATCACATAACTGATGCCGTCGCTCTCAAAGCGCTGGGCATCTGCTAACAAAGCGGCACCGAATGCCAATGCCATTACCGATATACTCTTTAGTAGTTTCATTAGTGAATACACTTTTATTAATTTACGAAGATAACGAGAATGGCGGACATTAACAACAAAGAGGTTGAATTTTTTGCAAAAAAAAGAAACAGATTTTGCCGTTAAGCATTTTAGCAGTAATTTTGCATAGAGTTTTACGCAAAAAGTAAAATAATTTAATTCAAATGGGAAATAAAATCACATCACAGCATATCAGCACAGGTAAAGGATTATTGGCACTCTCTCCTATCGTCGTATTTCTTTTGCTATATGTGGTAGTGTCGGTTATCATCGGCGACTTCTACAAAATGCCCCTGTCCATCGCTTTCATCATAGCATCGATGTGGGCACTGCTTTTCATCCCGAAAATGAAAATCGCCGAACGCATCGAGATTTTCTCAAAGGGCGCAGCCAACAGCAATGTGCTCTACATGATTTGGATTTTCTTCTTGGCGGGAGCATTCTCTGCACTTGCCAAAGGCATTGGAGCTATTGATGCTACCGTAAATCTGGCATTGGCTTCATTGCCATCCACATTCATCGTGCCCGGACTCTTCATCACTGCATGCTTCATTTCCATGTCGATAGGCACCTCTGTGGGCACCATTGTGGCTCTCACACCATTCGCCTGCCAATTGGCACAGAGCACTGGCACCGACACCGCTTTCCTCGTGTCGGTGGTGCTGGGAGGCTCGTTCTTTGGCGACAACCTCTCATTTATCAGCGACACCACCATTGCCGCCACCCGAAGCCAAAAGGTGAAGATGAACGACAAATTCAAGACCAATCTATGGCTTGCCCTCCCGGCGGCAATCGTAACCTTGGGCGTATACATCTCGGTAGGCGACATACAACATACCACCCACGCTGCCACAAACAGTGCATCGTGGTGGAATATACTGCCATATCTCATCGTCATTGTATCTGCAATTTTCGGCGTGAATGTGCTGCTTGTGCTCACCATGGGCATCTTCTCCTGCATAGTCATCGCCCTTTGTGGACTGGCCGATGCAAGCCTCATCGACATGTGCGGCTATATGGGAAATGGCATTAAAGACATGAGCGACCTCATCATCGTCACCCTCCTTGCCGCCGGCCTGCTCGGTGTAATCAGTTACAACGGCGGCGTGAAATACATCATTCAAGTGCTCACAAGCCGCATCAACAGCAGCCGCGGAGCACAGGCCGTGATAGCAACGCTTGTGAGTATGGTAAACTTCTGCACCGCCAACAACACCATTGCCATCATCACCGTAGGCGACATTGCCCACAAAATTTCACAACAATTCAACCTCGACCCTCGCAAAGTGGCAAGCCTTCTCGACACCTGTTCGTGTATCGTGCAATGCCTCATCCCCTACGGCGCGCAATCGCTGATGGCGGCAGGCCTTGCCCACCTCAGCCCCGTGGCATTCCTCCCATACCTCTACTACACCTGGGCCCTCGCCACCATGGTAATCCTCTCCATCATCTTCAACCTCCCCCATCGCCCCAAATAACGGATCAGCGGATTTTCCTGGTTGGTGGAGCGCATATTCAAGAATATAGTG
>JAKSMA010000092.1 GCA_024400895.1 Muribaculaceae bacterium
CGAATATTGCAACCGATTTTTTTATAATCCTTCTAACTTTGGCAATAGGATTGTGTGATAAATAGCACTACGTAAAATGCGTTACGTAAATTATGTAGCGTAAATTATGTAATGATGTGATTTTTTTGTGGGAGGCTGTCCGAAAACTTAAGAATATAGAATTGCAATTTATAGATTGAAAATAGAGGTTGTTGTGTTCGGGCTGGAGGCTTGCACTTGTGAGTAACCGGGTACGCAGTGCCCCGATAAAAGAAATAAAAGTATTCTGGCTGGAGGTCTGTACTTCGTAAATTGCTTTCAGTCGTTCAAGTGTCTGGAAATCTTTGTGTTTGTGGGTGCTGGCTTCCAGCCAGGGGGGCTTTCGTTTTCCGTAGGCAAAATCTCCTTCGTCGATTTTCCCCACGGTTACTCAACTGCTGGCTTCCAGCCAGATCATGGTTGCTCCTTATGATTTGTAACTTTTTAGTGTGCCCCGTTTTAGTTCTTGGACAGCCTGAGAGGGACGGTGATGCAAACGATTGCATAAATATTTCATTATAAATAATGTGGAAGGGTGGGCGAAAGGTTGCGAATTTAGTAACTTTACGGATATAAAGCTATTTTACAAAACTATACTTTGAATTAATTCAAAACAAGATATAAAATGAAACTTACATTTGTTCTCGAGTATCAAACGATTTTCGGAGAAGAAATCGTGCTCAATGTGCTCTCTGAGGGTGCATCGAAGCGATATTCTATGGGCACTGTTGACGGCCGCAATTGGAGTTGCGAAATCACTACAGCAGCGAAAACCGCTAATGCTATCGACTATTACTATAGCGTGGAGCGTGCAGGAGAAGTGGTTCGCCGTGAATGGCTCGTCCAGGCGCATCGCCTCGATCTTTCAGCCTCAAAGTCAACCAAAATCACCACTTTCGACCACTGGATTGACAATCCGGAAAACAGTTATCTCTACAGCGCAGCATTCACAGAGTGTGGCGCACATCGCCAACTTCTCGTTGTGCCAGCCACTACCTACAACTTTACCGTGATGCTGAAGGTGCGTGCTCCACAACTTTCGTCAAACCAAAAACTTGCGGTTGTGGGTGGCGGTGCCGCTCTTGGCAATTGGGCTGTGAACAAGGCCACTGCCATGGTAGAGCATGCACACAATGAGTGGGTGGCATCAATTGATGCAACTTCGCTCAATTCTCGTGTGCTTGAATTCAAGTTTATAGCTGTCGACAAGGCCGACGCCAATAATGTGGTGTGGGAAGAAGGCGGCAACCGCACAGTGGTGCTTCAAGAGCTCAAGAAGGGCGACGCTGTGGTGTATGAATTGGCGGAAGCACATTTCGCTCTTCCTGCATGGCGTGTAGCCGGCACCGTTGTGCCAATCTTCTCTCTCCGTAGTGAAGGAAGTTTTGGTGTGGGCGACTTCGGCGACCTCAAGGAAATGGTGGATTGGGCAGCCTCTACTGGCCAACGCGCTCTCCAAGTGCTTCCAATCAACGACAGCACCATCACCAACACCTGGCAGGATTCATATCCTTACAATAGCATCAGCATCTATGCGCTGCATCCACAGTACACCGACCTCCGTCAGCTCCCAGAGTTGGCCGACAAGGAACGCAAGAATTACTACGCAGCCCTTCAAGCCGAACTCAATGCGCTTCCTCAAATCGACTACGAGCGCGTGAACGCCGCAAAGCGTGGCTATCTGCGCGAACTCTTCGAACAGGAAGGCGCAAAGATGATGCGCACCAAGGCATATAAGACCTTCTTTGAAAACAACAAGGCATGGCTCGTGCCTTACGCAGCATTCAGCCACTACCGCGACCTCTACGGCACCGCAACATTCGGCCAATGGCCCGACCACCGCACATTCGATGAAAGCGAACGCGAAGCGATGGCTAACAGCCGCACCAGCGAATACAAGAAGGTGGCATTCTGGTACTTCGTGCAATTCAATCTCGACCAGCAGATGCGTGGTGCACACGAATATGCACGCAAGAAAGGCGTCATTCTCAAGGGTGATATTCCTATCGGCATCAGCCGCGACGGTGTGGAAGCATGGGTAGAACCTCGCTATTTCAACCTCAATGGCCAAGCCGGTGCTCCACCAGATGCATTCTCTACCAATGGCCAGAACTGGGGCTTCCCAACCTACAACTGGGACGAAATGCTCGCCGACGGTTGCTCTTGGTGGGTGAAGCGCTTCAGCAAGATGGCTGAATACTTCGATGCCTACCGTATCGACCACGTGCTCGGTTTCTTCCGCATTTGGGAAATTCCAATCGATGCAGTGTATGGCTTGCTCGGCCAGTTCTCTCCAGCGCTCGGTATGAGCCGCGAAGAAATTGAAGGCTACGGATTACACTTCCAGGACTATATGCTTGAGCCATTTATCACCGACTGGGTGCTCGACCGCACTTTCGGAGGCCGTGCTCAAGAAATTCGCGAAAAATACTTGGTACATACCCACGACGACATGTATCGCATGAAGCCAGAATTCGACACTCAACGCAAGATTGAGGCAGCATTCAAGGATGCCGACGAAGATGGCAAGAATGTGGCAGAAGCCCTGATGTCGCTCGTGAGCAATGTGCTCTTCTTGCGCGATCGCAAGGATGCCAACAAGTTCCATCCACGCATCTCTGTGCAGCACGACTTCATCTACGAAGCACTCTGGCAAAGCGACAAAGATGCGTTTAACCGCCTCTATAACGACTACTTCTATCGCCGCAACAACGACTTCTGGTACGGTGAAGCAATGAAGAAGTTGCCACGCCTCGTCGAGGCCACCCGCATGCTCGTGTGTGCAGAAGACCTCGGTATGGTGCCCGATTGTGTGCCCTGGGTAATTGACCAACTCCGCATCCTCAGCCTCGAAATCCAATCGATGCCAAAGGATGTGAAGGTGAAATTCGGTGTGCTCCCAAGCAACCCTTACCGCTCGGTAAGCACCATCTCCACCCACGATATGCCAACCCTGCGTCAATGGTGGGATGAAGACTACGACCTCACTCAAGAATACTACAACGCAGTGCTCTGGAAGCAAGGCCCTGCACCGCATCCACTGCCAGGCGATGTAGCCGAACAAGTGGTGGTGAACCACCTCAATTCGCCCTCAATGCTTTGCTTGCTCTCACTGCAAGACTGGCTCTCTATCGACGAAAACATCCGTTTAGCCGATGCTGATGCCGAACGCATCAATATTCCTGCGAATCCACGCCACTATTGGCGCTATCGCATGCATATGACCATCAGCGAGCTCAAAGCAAACAAGGCTTTCAACGAAAAACTTATTAACTTAATATCCAATAGCGGACGAAAATGAAAAAATTAGCATCTTTAATGATTCTTCTCGCTGTGGCGCTGATTCCTTTCGGCGTGATGGCACAGGAAGTGAAATCGCCCGACGGCAATGTGGTGGTAAAATTCTATCTCGACAAGACTAAACCCACCTACACCCTTACTTACAAGGGCAAAACTGTATGTAAACCAAGTCACCTGGGTCTCACTTTGGCAAAAGACAAGCATGCCAACAATGGCGACCGCGAGCAAGATTTGCTTGAAGGCTTCACTGTTGCCGACACTCAGACTTCCACTTTCGACGAAACTTGGACTCCTGTTTGGGGTCAATACAAGACCGTGCGAAACAACTACAACGAACTGGCCGTAACCCTCGACCAGGCCAAGATGAATCGCAAAATCGTGATTCGTTTCCGTGTCTACAACGAAGGTATGGGTTTCCGCTATGAATTCCCACAGCAGAAAAAACTCAACTATTTCATCATTAAGCAAGAAAACAGCGAATTTGCAATGGCTGGCGACCACATGGCATGGTGGATTGTGGGCGACTACGATACTCAGGAAAATCCAGGTCAAACCACTCGCCTCTCTGAAATTCGCAACACCATCGGTAAGTGTCTTGACCGCCAACCTGGCGACCAGGTGGATGGCATGAGCGATGCTGTGACAGGTAACTCTTCAACCACAGTGTTCTCAGAAACAGGTGTTCAGACCGCACTTCAGATGAAGACCGACGATGGCCTTTACATCAATATCCACGAAGCAGCTTGTGTGAACTACGCAACCATGCACCTCAACCTCGACGACCGCAATATGGTGTTTGAATCGGCACTCACCCCTGATGCAGTGGGCAATATGTGCTACATGCAAACTCCTTGCAACACACCTTGGCGCACCGTGATGGTGAGCGACGACGCTCGCACCATGCTTTCATCGTATCTCATCTACAACCTCAACGAGCCATGTAAGATTGAAGACACTTCATGGATTCACCCAACCAAGTACAATGGCGTGTGGTGGGAAATGATTGTGGGCCGCAGCAGCTGGAACTACACCGACGAACTTCCATCAGTTCGCCTTGGCGAAACCGACTTTGCAAACTGCAAACCTAACGGTCACCACTTGGCCAACAACAAGGATGTGATGCGCTACATTGATTTCGCAGCAGCCAACAATTTGAGCGAAGTGCTCCTTGAAGGTTGGAACATCGGTTGGGAAGATTGGGCTAACCGCTGGAAATACGATGTGTTCGATTTCCAAACCCCTTATCCTGATTTCGATATCAAGATGCTCAATGAATATGCACATAGCAAGGGCGTGCGCCTGATGATGCACCACGAAACCAGCTCATCGGTAACTAACTACGAACGCTATATGGAAGATGCTTATTCTTTGATGAACAAATATGGTTACGATGCAGTGAAGAGCGGTTATGTGGGCGATATCATCCCACGCGGCGAACATCACTATGGTCAATATATGAACAACCACTATCTGCATTGCGTGACTGAGGCTGCAAAGCACCACATTATGGTGAATGCTCACGAAGCAACACGCCCAACCGGTTTGGCTCGCACATATCCTAACCTCGTGGGTAACGAAAGCGCTCGCGGTACAGAATATGAGGCATTCAGCGGCAACAAGCCCGACCACACTGTGGTTCTTCCATTCACCCGCTTGCAGGGTGGCCCAATGGACTACACTCCTGGTATCTTCGAGACCGACCTCAGCACTTGGAGCCAGAACAAGCACAAGATTCACACTACTCTCATTGGCCAACTTGCCGACTATCTCGTGATGTGGGGTCCTCTCCAAATGGCTGCCGACCTTCCTGAAAACTATGCTAAGCACGACGATGCGATGCAATTCATCCGCGATATGGCCATCGACTGGGACGACTCTCAATACATCGATGCAGAGCCAGGCGCTTACATCACCGTAGCTCGTAAGGCAAAAGGTACCGACAATTGGTTTGTAGGTGGCAAGTGCAACGAAGCAGGTCATAAGGTGACAGTGAACTTCGACTTCCTTGAAAAGGGTCGCAAGTATGAATGCACCATCTATGCCGACGCCAAGGATGCACACTACGACACCAATCCTAAGGCTTATGTCATCACAAAGAAGACTGTGAAGCAAGGCGACAAAATCAACATGGTTGAAGCGCCTGGTGGCGGTTTCGTGATGTCGGTAATTGCTAAATAATAAGTAAATAATTAATTATGGGCGAATTCGGCATCATGTTCGGTTCGCCCATTCTTTTAAATACAAATATGAGAAGATATCTTATCTTAACATTTATGGCTGTAATGGTAGCACTTGGAATGAGTGCTGAGAAATACAATGAAATGACCTACACCAAGCGCAGCACCACATTCACCCTTGTGGCTGAGAAAGCGCAGGCTGTGCAACTCAACATCTATGCCGAAGGCACTGGTGGCAAGGCTATCAAGACTGTGGCCATGCAGAAAGGCGCGAAGGGCACTTGGAAAGCAGTGGTGAAAGGCGACTTGAAAGGCCGTTTCTACACTTTCAACGTGAAGCAAGGCGGCAAGATGCTGGGCGAGACCCCAGGACTCTTTGCTAAGGCTGTGGGTGTGAACGGAAAGCGTGGCGCTGTGATTGATATGGCTGCCACCAATCCTGAAGGCTGGGACAACGACAAGGCGCTCGGCTATGCTCCACAAGACATTATCGTGTATGAATCGCACAACCGCGATTTCTCTGTGAGCCGCAAGGACGCACGCTATCCAGGCAAATTCATGGCACTCACCGAGCCTTGGGCCATTGAGCACTTGAAAAGCCTCGGCGTGACTGCAATCCACTTGCTTCCATCGTTCGACTATGCTTCGGTGGACGAAGAACATCTTGAGCGTGCACAATTCAACTGGGGCTACGACCCATTGAACTACAATGTGCCAGAAGGCTCATACGCTACCGATCCATTTAAGCCAGAAGTTCGCGTGAACGAATTCAAGCAGATGGTGAAGGCGCTTCACGATGCAGGCATCGCTGTGATTCTTGACGTGGTTTACAACCACACCATGGACATCGACCACAGTAATTTCCAACTCACCAATCCCGGTGCTTTCTATCGCAAGAATGCAGAAGGCAAATACAACGACGGTTCTGGCTGTGGCAACGAAACTGCCAGCGAACATCCATTGATGCGCCAATATATGATTGAAAGTTTCAATTATTGGGCAAAGGAATATCACCTCGACGGTTTCCGTGTCGATTTGATGGGTATTCACGATATTGAAACCATGAACCTTATCCGCCAATCGCTCCCCAAGAATGTGATTATCTATGGCGAAGGTTGGAGCGCTGGCACCTGCGCTTATCCTGCAGAAAAGTTGGCGATGAAGGCCAACACCTATCAGATGCCGGGCATTGCAGCCTTCTGCGATGATATGCGCGACGCTATCCGTGGCCCATTCAGCGACGACCGCGAAAGTGCCTTCCTTGCCGGAAAGGCCGGTCATCAGGAAAGCATCAAGGCTGGTATCGTGGGTTGCATCGAGCACCCTCAAGTGGATTACAGCAAGGTGAACTATAGCAAGAAGCCTTGGGCTGCTGAGCCAACACAGATGATGGCTTATGTGAGTTGCCACGACGATATGTGCTTGGTCGACCGCTTGAAGACCAGCATGCCGGGCATCAAGACCGACGAACTGATTCGCCTCGACTTGCTCGCTCAAACAGCAGTGTTCACCTCGCAAGGTGTGCCATTCATGCTCAGCGGCGAGGAGATGCTTCGCGACAAAAAAGGTGTGCACAACAGCTACAATTCCCCCGACAGCATCAACCAACTTCCTTGGGACAACATGAAGAAGTACCCTCAAGTGTTTGCCTACTATCAGGGCTTGATTGCTTTGCGTAAGGCTCACCCAGCATTCCGATTGGGCAATGCAGAACTCGTGCGCAAGCATGTGGAATTCCTCCCTGTGGAAGAGGGCCTCGTGGCATTCCGCCTGAAGGACAATGCAGGTGGCGACGCTTGGAAGGATATTGTTGTTGTGCTCAATGCCAACAAATATGCTGCTTTTGTTGATGTGCCTGAAGACACCTACACCTCTGTAGTGGCTGGTGGCAAGGTGAATCTTGAAGGTTTGCGCACTACCACCACCTCACGCCTTGAAGTGCCAGCACAAAGCGCTCTCATCGTTCACAATTAATCCGATTCTATATGAAACTTAAATTTTTAGCAATTTCACTTCTTGCAGCGCTCGCTTCGCAGGCGGCAGTGAATATCGACCGCGTGGAGCCCGCCAACTGGTATGCTGGCATGAAGAATCCATCGCTCCAGTTGATGGTGTATGGCAAGGATATCAAGCAGGCAAATGTCACCACCGACTATGCCGGCGTGAAGGTGGACAGCATTGTGCGCCTCGACAGTCCCGACTATTTGCTCGTGTACTTGAATCTTCAGGGTGCTCAACCAGGCACCATGAAGCTCAATTTTGAGCAAGGCGGCAAGAAAAAGGCTGTGAATTATGTGATTAAGAAGCGCGATATGGCAGGCGAGGCACGCTGTGGCTTCACCAATGCCGATGTGCTCTATATGCTCATGCCCGACCGTTTTGCTGACGGCAATGTAGCTAACAATGTGGTGAAGGGAATGCTTGACCAGCAATGCGACCGCAATCAGCCTTCGCTGCGCCATGGTGGCGACTTGGAGGGCATTCGTCAACACCTCGACTATTTCAACGAATTGGGTGTGACAGCGCTCTGGTTTACCCCTGTGCTCGAAAACGATATGCCAAGTGGCCATGGCCACAGTTGCTATCACGGCTATGCCACTACCAATTACTACAATGTGGACCCTCGCTTCGGTAGCAATGACGAATACCGCAAATTGGTGGATGCAGCGCACAGTAAGGGCTTAAAGGTGGTGATGGATATGATTTTCAACCACTGTGGTTCAAGCCATCCTTGGCAAATCAATGCGCCTTCAAAGGATTGGTTCAACCAGCCCGACTATGGTATGCAGACCAGCTACAAGCTTACTCCATGCGTCGACCCATACGCCAGCGAAGTGGATAAGCGCGAAACCGTGGAAGGATGGTTTGTGCGCTCTATGCCCGACCTTAACCAGAACAATCCTCACGTGATGACCTATCTTATCCAAAACAGCATTTGGTGGGTGGAGACCGTGGGCATCGATGGCATTCGCATGGACACCTATCCTTACGCCTACGCAGCCCCTATGGCTCGATGGATGAAGGAACTGAACGATGAATATCCCAACTTCAACACCGTGGGCGAAACTTGGGTTACCCAGCCTGCCTACACCGCTGCTTGGCAAAAGGATTCAAAACTTGCACAAGCCAACAGCAACTTGAAGACGGTGATGGACTTCGCCTTCTTTGAGGCGATGGATTCATGCAAGCGCGAAATCACCGACGACTGGTGGAAGGGC
>JAKSMA010000093.1 GCA_024400895.1 Muribaculaceae bacterium
CTTTTCGCTGTCGCGACTACCGATGGCCTTGGCTGCGAGCAAACTTGCCCCTACGCCAAGCAGCGAGTTCAGCGAAAGAAAAGTGGTGAGCACTGGCATCGCCATATTCACAGCCGCCATAGCATGAGGCCCCATCAAATGGCTCACGATGGCAGCGTCGGTGCTTACCGCAAGCTGAGCAGCCACGGTGGTGAGAATCGATGCCCCCAGAAAATTCCAGAAAGCACGGTCGACAAGCGAAGATTTGCGTTGCAACATTAGCCTATAAGTTATTCAACATCCTTAAACGAACAATGTGGGCACAGCCCCTTAATCAAAAAGTTGGTGGAATGAGCCTTATATCCATCCGGTAGCGCAACCACAGGCACCGTCAGTTGCTCCAAGCAGGTGGTTTTCCCGCACTTCACACAATAAAAATGCGCGTGTGTATCGTCGGTTTCGGCATGGTTGTGGCTATGACAGAGTTCGTACTTCACACTCACGCTGCCATCCTCAATCACATGCACCACATGGTGCTCACGAAACACCCCCAGTGTCCTGAATATCACACTACGGTCGATAGTTTCCAGCAGTGTCTCTAAATCCATCAGCGACACCGGTCCTCTTGCCGCAGCCAACGCTCGGCATATCGTCACACGGTTAGCCGTAGGTCGCACGCCATGCTCCGTCAGCAAAGCCTCCACCTCGGCCATGGTCATCACATTTTTCATACCGCAAATTTACAAAATTTTCCCATACCCACACACCAATCGCCCTCTGCTCGGTGTTTTTTTGAGCAGATGGCGATTGTTTATGTTTTGCTATTCTGTTGCGCGATTCGGATTAGCGAACCATCTTTGCAGTAGCAATGCTGCCATCAGTGTAAACAGTCTTTACGATGTTCACGCCTTCAAAAGCAGTAGCGCTTTGTTGGCCAGCGAGGTTGAAGTAGGTTACACCAGCCACTTGCTTAGCAGCAGTCACGTCGGCAACACCTGTTGGAACAGGAGCTTGCTTTTCATAAGTAACCACGAAAGAATCGAAGCAGAGTTGGCCAGCCTTAGTGCTTTCAGTGCCGTTTGTAGCGATTTCGCCTACGGTCAAAGTCACTTCAGTAGTTTCGCCAGTCCAAGTCACGGTTTGTGCTTCCACGTCTACCACAGCTGAGCCAGTGTTGGCTGTGTAGGTTGACAAACGCTTCTTGCCTTGAGCAGAAACATTGAATACAACATTGGTGATAATAGCATCCTGGTTGTCGACATTCACCTTTACAGAAACAGTGCCTTTTGCATACACGCGAACATCTTCACCTGTAGTATTGTATACAGGGTTGGAAACGCCTTCAGCTTTTGCGCAGGTAAGGGTCACCCCACCAAGAGTTGCAGTCCATTCTTGACCAGAAGGAGTTGCTTTGCCGTCGAACATGTCATAGCAAGTTACTACTTTTCTTACGCTGCCATCTTGAGCAAATGCAGCAACGGCCATCATAGCCACGAACACGAAAGTAAAAATTTTTTTCATACAAAGTCGTTTTTTTGTTTAATAGAAATAGTTTAATATTCATGAGATTGCAAAGATATAAAATATTCCAAAAACAGCAAGCGCTTGCTTGAGGAATATTTTTTCATCTCTTAGTTTTTATTGGCAGGTGTCGCCAGAGGCATTTCGGAAGTCGGCGCCAGGCGGCTATCAGCAAGCGATAACGCCAGTCGACAATGGCGATGTGCTTCTTTGCCTTTACGGCTTTGAATATCTGTTGCGACGTGGTTTTCACGTCCATTAGCATTGGATAGCTATGCTCACCGTCGAGTAGGGCTGTGGCCACAAAACCTGGGCGTATGTCGGTAAAGCGAATATTGAGTTTACGCATATTGGCCAACTGCTCGAGTGCCTGTAAATAGGTGTTTTGAAATGCCTTAGTGGCGCTATACGACGGTGCCATTCCCAGCCCCTTGGTGCCTGCCACTGATGTGATGGCGGCAATGTGCCCGCCACCGTGCTCTGCCATATAGCCAAAAGCCGCATCAATCATACGCGTGAATCCCATCCCGTTGGTGGCCACGGTTTTGAGTTCAATTTTCGCGTCCACATCGGGGTTCTGTTTACCAATGCCCGATGCATGGAAATATAGGTCTATGCCGCCCATGCGCTCCGCCAGTTGAATCAGCTCTTCGCCTGCGGCATCGTCGGTCACATCGATTGGCATAACGGTCACTTGCTCGGGAAATTGCTGCCGCAATTCTTCCAAAGCGTCGGCTCTGCGCGCAGCCACACCCACTTGCCATCCGTCGGCAAGCAGCAGTAGCGCCATTTCACGGCCCATGCCGCTTGAAGCACCCATCACTATGGCTTTGCGCGTTGAGGTCATGGCTTATTCTTTTTCTTCTGCAGCTTTCTCGACTGGAGGTGTGTCAACCACTTCGCCATCCTCCAAAATTGCTGTGGCAAAACGGTTTGATTCGCCACGCCAGGGTAGCATACCCTTGTATTCTTCATACTTCACAGTCACACGACGGCCTGTCGACTGCAACTTGGAAGCCTTTGCTGCCAGCGAATCGTCTTTCACGGTGAATTCGAAACCAGCTTTAAAAGCTCTCACAGTGTCGGTGATATACTTTTCACTTATCATCTGCACCTCATAAGTCTTCAATAGCGTGCCCTCACTTTTCACCTTCAAAATCACACCTCGCTCTTCACTCACGATATAGGGGTGGAAATAGCGGAACCACAGCGCAATCACGATGCCAAGCGCCAGTAGCGCTACGCCGCCCACAATTATTGCGCGACGGCGATTTGTGGAGCGCTCGTAGGTCAGCTCCTTCATTTCGCGCTCTTCGCGCTCTTCTGGAGTTTCCTCTGCAGGCTTTTGTTCCTTCTTGTCCTCTTCGCTCTTGCTCGAGTAGAAGTGGTCGTCGTATTCGTCGTTAAATAGGCTATTCATATCGTTGTCGTATTTTCTTTTCGATTAGAGAGTCATTCCTTCAGCATCGCTCTTGGTGCGAATGATGTTTGTGCCGTGCTGGATGGTTCGGCGGTCGATGGCCATCGAAAGAAATGCGTAGATACCGAGCACCACCAACAGCACTTGTTGCACCAGCCAGACGGTCCAGGCAAAAGCACTCGCCTGAGGGTTGTAAGGGTCGCCCAATGGGAGTTCGCCCACGCCATAGATGGCAAGACCAAACATGATGGCATACTGCCATGCGCCCACACCACCGTTGGTTGGCACCGCCATGCCCACGCTACTGAACACAAACAGCACAAGGATGGCCACAATGCCCAGGTCCTTGGTGAAGGTGAAAGCCATCGAGGCAATATAGAGTTGGAAGAAATAGCAGCCCCAAATCAGAACGGTGTAGATCTAGGAGGTCGACGTATCATCCAAAAAAACAAACGAAATCAAACCTTCCCCAAGGTTGACAAGCATCAGGCGCACCTTGCTCAGCACCTTGTTTTCACTCTTGGTTTTGAAAATCCACACCAACAGCGCCACCATCAGCAGACAGAAGCCCACCAATGCCCAGAACCACCAAGTGGCAAACATGTTTTCACCGCTAACGGCACCCTTCTGGTTCAAAAACTTCATGAAGGCACCTTGGGCCAACAAGAATGTGACCACTGTGAGCAAAAGCACTGTGACCGTATCGCTCAAACGGTCGCCCACCATCGAGCCCATCACCTTGGTAAACGAAGTGCGTTCACGCGAAGCCACATAGCCAGCACGCCACACCTCACCCAGTCGAGGAACAAGCAGATTCAGGAAATAGGTGCCGAAAACGCTGTCGATTAGCACACGAAGCGGTGCCTCAACGCCCAACGCCCGCAACTGCAAGCGCCAGCGACATGCGCGAAATACATGGCTAAAGATGCTCACCACAATCACAGGCGCAAACCACCAGAAGTTCACATCTTCCTCAAGACTCTTCTTGATGGCGTCCATGTCCATACTCTTATAGAAAAACCACACCAGCAGCACACTCAATGCCACAGGCACGCCGCATTTCAGCAGGGTAGAGATAATCTTTTTCACGATTCAAAAATTATTATATCCATATTACGCGGCCCACTAAGCCACATTAATCGCAAAGTTACAAAAAAAAATCCAACGCGCCACTTCTATCCTCGTTTTTAGCACCAAACACTTTTTCAAATTTCCAAAAAAACACGAATAAGCAAGTGTAGAAATAAAGCATTCGGCAACCTGAAAGATGTGAAGGCGGGAAACAAATGGGCTGCGGAAATGATGGTTTTTCAAAAAAAATTGTATCTTTGTAAATTGAAATAATAGCAGATTGAGTATGCAACAAGTGAAAGCGAAGAAGGCTTTGGGTCAGCATTTTCTTACCGACCTCTCGGTGGCGCAGCGCATTGCCGATACAGTGAACGAATATAAGGGCACGCCGGTGCTGGAAGTGGGACCCGGCATGGGGGTTCTCACGCAGTTTCTGCTGCAGGCTGAGCACGATTTGAAGGTGGTGGAGCTTGACAAGGAGAGTGTGGACTACCTGAATGCAGCTTATCCGGATGAGCTGCGCGACCGCATCGTGGCTGCCGATTTCCTGAAACTCAACCTGAAGGAGACTATGGGCGACGGCAAGATGGTGATTATCGGCAATTACCCTTACAACATTTCGTCGCAAATCTTCTTTAAGGTGCTCGACTATAAGGACCAGGTGGTGTGCTGTAGCGGTATGCTTCAGCGCGAAGTGGCACAACGCATTGCTGCGGGTCCGGGCAGCAAGACCTATGGCATACTTTCGGTGCTGCTGCAAGCGTGGTACGACATTGAATACCTTTTCACGGTCGACGAGCATGTGTTCAACCCACCTCCAAAGGTGAAATCGGGAGTGATTAAACTCGAACGCAACAATGTGACCGACCTCGGATGTGACGAACGACTGTTTAAGTCGGTGGTGAAAACATCTTTCGGTATGCGCCGCAAAACGCTCCGCAATTCACTCAAGAGCATGTTCCCCGCCGGAAGCCCGACGCTGGAAAATGAGATTTTCAAAATGCGCCCTGAGCAACTGAGTGTGCAGCAGTTTATCGACCTCACCAATATGGTGGCTGCGGAGAAAACCACAGAAAATTAATAACAAATCAACTATAACACTATTAAAGAAATGAACAAAGTATTGATTATCGGATGCGGTGGCGTAGGCACCGTGGCAGCATTCAAGTGCGCTCAGCACCCTGAAGTTTTCCACGAAATCGTGATTGCTTCGCGCCGCAAAGAGAAATGCGACGAAGTGGCTAAGGCCATTGGCGCTCCCAATATCACTACCGACCAAGTGGATGCCGACGATGTGAATCAACTCGTGGCACTCTTAAAGAAGCACAAGCCTCAACTGGTGGTGAATTTGGCCCTCCCCTATCAAGACCTCACAATTATGGACGCTTGCCTTGAATGCGGTGTCAACTATCTCGACACAGCCAACTATGAGCCCCGCGACGAGGCACACTTTGAATACAGCTGGCAATGGGCTTACCGCGAACGCTTCGAAAAGGCTGGCCTTTGCGCTATCCTCGGATGCGGTTTCGACCCTGGCGTAAGTGGCATCTACACTGCCTATGCAGCAAAGCACCACTTCAAGGAAATGCACACCCTCGACATCGTGGACTGCAACGCAGGCAATCACGGCAAGGCATTTGCCACCAACTTCAACCCAGAAATCAACATTCGCGAAATCACCCAAAAGGGTCGCTACTACCAAGATGGCGAATGGGTGCAGACCGGCGCTCTCGAAATCCACAAGTCACTCACCTATCCAGAAATCGGTCCTCGCGAAAGCTACTTGATGTATCACGAAGAACTTGAATCGCTCGTGCTCAACTTCCCAACCATCAAGCGTGCTCGCTTCTGGATGACTTTCGGACAGGAATACCTCACTCACTTGCGCGTAATCCAAAACATCGGCATGGCTCGCATCGACCCTGTGATGTACAACGGCATGGAAATCATCCCTCTCCAGTTCCTCAAGGCTGTATTGCCTAATCCAAAGGAACTCGGCGAAAACTACACTGGCCAAACCTCAATCGGCTGCCGCATCAGCGGTATCGGCAAAGACGGCAAGCCTCTCACCTACTACATCTACAACAACTGCGACCACCACAAGGCCTACGAAGAAACCGGTATGCAAGCCGTTAGCTACACCACTGGCGTGCCAGCAATGACCGGCGCCATGATGTTCTTCAAGGGATTGTGGAACAAGCCCGGTGTTCACAATGTGGAAGAATTCGACCCAGATCCATTCCTCGAGCAAGTGGCAGAAGCAGGTCTTCCTTGGCACGAAATCCTTAACGGCGACCTCGAACTCTAAACTCGACAATTCAAAACTCCCAAACATAGCGCAGACGCCCACCGTTACCGGCAGGCGTCTGCTTTTATTTCTTGATTTATAATTTTCAGTTGTTTTAAAAAGTCTTTTTAGGAATTATTACTTCCGATTTATCTACACATTCCGAAGTGCAACTCCCGATTTATCCGCAAAAATAAGAAAATATTCATCAGTATCCAACATCCCCCCAAAACTAATCAGGGCAACCGCATCAAAATGAAAGCAAGATTGGTTTAGTGGGTGGGAGGCTATCTACTCCCTTACAAAATAGGCTGGCAGAGGGCTGGAGGCCCGATAGGTGAGCGGGAGCGAACGATAACCTCGGTCGTAGCGAAGCGAAGGCCGGGGGAAGCGGTACGCATCCAACCAGTGCGGGCTGAAAGTCCGCGATAACTCATCATGTTGGTAAGCACGACCGACCCTACGAGGTTCTGGCATAAAGGCGTGTGCTTATATCACCAAGCTGCGCTTCGTATCGCTTTGCTCTACTCGCTTGCATGGTGTTTTGCATAATCCGCCGTCGCAGACGGCTTGTATTTTAGTCTATTTTGATGCGGTTGCCCCGAGCTATAAACAAGACCGACCCTCTCCGAGGCTCATACTTGAGTGGGTGCATATATCACCAAGCTGCGCTTCGTATCGCTTTGCTCTACTCGCTTGCATGGTGCTTTGCATAATTCGCCGTCGCCGTCGGCTTGTATTTTAGTCTATTTTGATGCGGTTGCCCTGTATTTTCATTATTTGTTTTTTTGAGGGAAAATCACTATATTTGCGATTGCAAATTGCATTGCTGTGCATTGAAGCATAGCCATGCATTAGGCAAGACATATTTTTGAAAGCGTTTCGCTTCAATTCCTAATTACGAAAATCGCCAATTTTCTAAACCGAAGGACATTGAGGCAACCAGAAACGCCTTCGCTGTGCTTGTATTTCCACCCTCCGTGCAAGCGGGAGTGCCATATAGGCTTACGGCGTGGGGGTGGGTTGTTCAATTTCGGTTTAAGGCGTTTGGCGATGCCTCGTAATTAATTGACAGCGGCATCGTCCCACGCTTTCTTTTTTTGCACATACACAAGCATGTTTCAAAGGGGACGTGAGAAACACTTTTACAATGTTATGCCAAAGTTACCAGACCTAAAGGCGGATGTAGAAAAGTTTAAGCAACTGCGTCCATGCATGAAATCGTATCAGGCCGAAGAAGAGGTGCTGTGCTATGTGGTCAACTATCATCCCTCTCATGCAGAAAAAGAATGGGTGGCGATGAAAGTGGAGTTGCTCAACAATTTCTATAGCACAGGCATCTTGGCTATAGATGCATTGACCGACCACATTTTCAAAACCACAAACATTGACGAGCGCCTTGAAAAAGGAGACCAATCGCTTATCAGCGAAATTGCAGAATTGACTGTAAACGGGAAAAAAAGAATCAACTACTCATTTGCCACAAAATATTGTGCGCTGCATGAACCATCAAAATTCCCCATTTACGACAGTATCGTAGCGGCCATATTCACGTCCCTGTTTATGAAAGGCCTTTTGCCGGGATTCTCCTACAGTCGATTACGAAAGGCGCAAACACGCTATTGCCTTTCGAAAGCGGCTTTTGAAAAGAAACTTCATGAATATGACTTTTTCGTTGAGGTGTACGACTGCTTTATGAAAGCCGCCAATTTGACCGATTACTGTTACCGCCAAGTGGACAACTACTTGTGGGGTTCACACAAACTATCGAACGCGAAATACGGTCAGTTTGAGATTGAAAAAATCGCAGACATTGCTAAAAACATCTATCAAGAATACAAAGAAAAATAATCATTAAATTTTATACATTATGAAAAGAAAACTAATAATTTCTATTTTAATGGCCATTGCTTGCCTCTCAGCAAGTGCAGAGTATTTTGAGGTAGATGACCTTGCATATTCAACAAATGATGATGGGCTTTCGGTAAGAGTATATAAAAAATTATATAAAAGAAACGATTATCGTGGTGCCATAATAATTGATAGTGGTCCCATAACAATCCCCGAGAATGTAACATATCAAGGGAAAACCTATTCAGTGACAAGTATCGGGTCCTCCGCGTTCTCTGGCTGCTTCGGCTTGACTTCAGTGACCATTCCTAATTCAGTGACAAGTATCAAGGGGGGTGCGTTCTGGGGTTGCTCAGGCTTGACTTCGGTAACCATTCCAAATTCAGTGACAACTATCAAGGAGGAAGCGTTCAAGGGTTGCTCCGGCTTGACTTCAGTGACCATTCCTAATTCAGTGACAACTATCGAGAAAGAGGCGTTCTCTGGCTGCTCAGGCTTGACTTCGGTGACCATTCCAAATTCAGTGACAACTATCAAGGAGGAAGCGTTCAAGGGTTGCTCCG
>JAKSMA010000094.1 GCA_024400895.1 Muribaculaceae bacterium
TTCTGTTGCTCGGCCTCAATCGTTTCGCGAACTTTTTGTGCTGTGCCTACGGGCACTGTGCTCTTGGTGACAACAAGCACATAGTTGTTCATATTCTTGCCGATAGTGCGTGCCACTTCAAGTACATAGCTCAAATCGGCGCTGCCGTCTTCGTCGGAAGGGGTTCCTACTGCAGTGAAAACGATTTCTACATCATCGAGCACTTCTGTGAGATCGGTACTGAAATGGAGTCGGCCATCGTTGATGTTGCGTTGCACCATTTCTTCAAGCCCTGGTTCGTAGATTGGCATGATGCATTGGCGCAACTTGTTGATCTTCTCTTCGTTGATGTCGATACAAGTTACATCAACCCCGCATTCTGCGAAGCAAGTACCACTCACAAGGCCTACATAGCCGGTTCCTACAATTGCTATTTTCATAGTTGAAAAATTGTTGCTATTTTAAACACAATAGGTGCTCAGCGAATTGGCCGACCACCTATGTGATATCAATTTTCGCTTAAAAAATTAATTCTTGTCGTTGTTCTTTTTTCTTGATTTAAACAGGCTTTTTTTCTTGCTTTGTTCTTCTTCTTCGTCGCCATAACCGTAACCGTAACCATAGCCATAACCATAGCCGTATCCATAACCGTAACCGTAACCATAGCCATAACCATAACCATATTTCTTGGCTTTGAGTTTGATGCCGTTGAGAAGAATTGTCATGTTCTTAATCTTCTTGTTGTCGAACATCTTCTGCAGGTCATCAAGGAATCGCTTGTCGATTTTACCTTCACGAATCACATAAAGTGTGAGGTCTACGTAACGGTTAATCAGCGATGCATCGGCAATCATACCGAATGGCACGGTGTCAAGGATGATATAGTCGTATTGACTCTTCAACTTGTTGATTACCATTTCAAGGCGGTCGCTCATCAAAAGGCTTGTTGGATTTGGAGGAATCGCACCGATGCTGATGAAGTCCAAGTTGCTGTGAAGGTGTCCGCTGATGATGATGTCGTCAATGTTTTCAACCTTTTCAGAAAGATAAGCGCTGATGCCAAGGCCTGTGCCCTTAATGTTGACATATTCGGAGAAACGGCCTTTACGCAAGTCGAGGTCGATACAGATTACCTTCTTGCCTGCGTGTGCTGCTGTGAGCGCGAGGTTGAGCGCCACGAAACTCTTACCTTCGCCAGAGGTGGTAGAGGTCGTCTGAATAATGACGCCTTCGTTTTCTTTCTTTGGAAGCACAAAATCGAGATTGCTTCTCACGATACGGAGTGCTTCGCTGATGCGGTCGCGTCCGGTTTCGGTAACTACCACTTCCTTGTTTTCTTGGTCGGCGCGCTTTTCTGGAATATCGCCGATGATTGGAATGTCGCAATTGTCTTCCACATCGCGACGGGTGTGGATGAGCGTGTCAAGTGAGCGTATCCAGAAGAGGAGATAGAGAATGGCTGCAGGGAGTGCTAAACCAAGCAGGATGCCTGCGCCCACAATTTTTGTTTGTGCAGGAGCCACTTGACCGATGCTTGAAGTTTTCTCAATCACTTTTGCATTAGGCTCTGTAATGGCAAGCTGGAGTGCATTCTCTTCGCGTTTGTTAAGCAAATAGAGGTAGAGTTGTTCCTTGATTTGTTGTTGACGAGCTACTTCAGTGATGGCTTTTTCTTGTGAAGGAATAGCCGACATGCCACCAGTTGCTTTGCCTTCTTGTGCATGTGCATTCGATTGCTTGAGACGAAGCGAGTTCACGTAAGTGCCAAGCGATTGGAGAATGGTGCTTTTCATTGAACTCAGCGAATTGGTGAGCTCAATCATCACAGGGTTTTCCTTGCCAGAAGTCGCTTCGATCTTTTGGTATTGGAGCATTGTTTCGTTATAACTTGCGATTTGACCTTGGATACCAGCGTCGGAGATACCAGTGTTGCTTGGAATGAGCTCTTGGCCGTTCATGCGGCGAATGTATTCTACGATTTGATTGGCAAGTGACACTTGCAGGTCGGCATCGTTAGCTCCCTTGACAAATTCAAGGCTGGTGGATGGATCGCTGAACATTTGCGAGTTCATGCTGCTCACTTTGAGTTGTGCGATACGGCTGTCGACACCGCTAAGGTCTTGCGCCAGAGAGTTGATACGCTCAGCGATAAAGTCTTCTGTGTTTCGAGCTACAGTGTTCTTGTCGTCGATTGCTTCTTGATTGTAAACGGCAACAAGTGCGTTCAGTACGTCGACACTTAATTGCTCATTGTCGCAAGTGAATGTGAGCAGAACAACATCGCTAAATTTATCAGCGCTTTCAGCCTTGAGGTTCGCTTCAAATGCTTTTGCGACACTTTTAACAGAACCTACACGGGCGATGACTTTGTAGTCGACATACTGCTCTGTATAATGTTGAGTCTTGGTGATGGCGATTGGACCAAATTCGGTGTTCACTCTGTTGCCGAAATGAGCCTTCTTCCATTCTCCGTCATTGATTTTGAATTCAAGGTTGTTGCCACCTTTTGGTACCACAGTCATAGAAAATCCACCTTTCACTTCTTGGAGAGGAGTGATTTGAACAGGGCTGGTTTTGTAGCTATTTACGTCGCGCAAGAACACGTGACCATAGTAGCGGATGTTCAAACCTAATTGATTGACCACAGTCTCCATCAGTGTGGTAGACTTCAACTTGTAGATTTCATTTGAAATCACATTGTTTGAACCAGCAACACCAAGGTCGCTGAACACTGCTGCCTGACTTCCGGCCGATTTGCTGTCTTTGGTCGTAATCAGAATTTTAGCGTTCGAACTATACATCTTGGTTTGGGATTTCGCGTAGAGGAACGCGAGGCAGCCGAATGCCACTACAGATAGCACAAACCAGTACCAGCTGCGCATGCATGCGGTCAAGAATGGTTTGAGCTGAAAGCCAGATTCTTGTGCTTTTTTTTCTGTCCTTTCTTTTTTTCCGTTTTCTTCAATAATGTCTTGCATATTGTTGGGGTTGTTTATTGCAGTATAGTGTCTTTGAAAAATCTATTGGGTTTGATAATTGTTGCTAATTTGCAGTTTGCATAAATTACAACATGCAAAGTTAATTATATTTTTTGGAATTTTTTTATTATTAATGTGCAAATTGTTGGGTGATAAGCGTATTTCTGCAAAAAAAGTGTGAAACCAACAAAAAAACGGAGAACTGCCATTTGACGACAGTTCCCCGTTGAGATGGTGTTTTATTCACTAATCCCTATTCGTTCCACCAGCCTGAAGGGTCAGTGGAGCCGTAGAGTTGGTGGATAATTACTTTTTGAGAGCAGCGATACTTTCTTCAAGTGTCTTGATTTTTGATTGAGCATCAGCTTGCTTCTTGCGTTCGGCAGCAACCACTGCTTCAGGTGCGTTGGCGACGAAACGTTCGTTGCTGAGTTTCTTTTCAACGCTCTTCAAGAAGCCAATAGCGTAGTCGAGTTCTGCTTGAAGTTTCTTGATTTCTTCCTCCACATTGATAGAGCCTTCCAATGGAACGCAGTATTCAGTGGTGCCAACCATGAAGCTTGCTGCTGCTGGGTCTTTTGCATCGGCATCAGAGATGTTTTCAAGTCCGGCAAGTTTCACAACCACACTCTTGAATGGGTTGGTCCATTTACCTACAATCATTAAGTTCATTGGTTGCTTCTGAGGGATGTTTTTGCTCAAACGCACGCTGCGTACGCCAGAGATGATGTTCTTTGCTTCTTCCATAGCTTTGAGCATGTCGTCGTCGGCTGCTGCAGGGTTCTTTTCAACAGGAGCATACATGATGCTTTCGCCTTCAGCGCGCTCGTCGATGTGTTGCCACAATTCTTCGGTGATGAATGGCATGAATGGGTGGAGCAGACGGAGCAGACTGTCGAAGAATGAGAGAGTTGCTTCGTAGCTTGTTTTGTCGATAGGCTGCTGATATGCTGGCTTGATCATCTCGAGGTACCATCCTGAGAATTCGTCAGTGAACAGCTTGAACACAGCCATCAGTGCTTCATTGAGTCGGAACTTAGAGAAGAGGTCTTTCACTTCTGCCTCGGTGCTACGGAGCACATTGTCAAACCATTCCACTGCCAAGCGACTGTGTTCTGGTTGCTCAATGTCTGCCACTTCCCAACCCTTAACAAGGCGGAATGCGTTCCAAATCTTGTTGTTGAAGTTGCGGCCTTGTTCGCAGAGGGCATCATCGTAAAGAATGTCGTTGCCTGCAGGTGCTGCCAGCATCAAGCCCATGCGCACGCCATCGGCACCGTATTTCTCAATCAGTTCGATTGGGTCAGGCGAGTTTCCGAGGCTCTTGCTCATCTTGCGGCCGAGTTTGTCGCGCACGATACCGGTGAAGTATACGTGGCGGAATGGCATTTCGCCCATATATTCGTAGCCAGCCATAATCATGCGGGCTACCCAGAAGAAGATGATGTCGGGACCAGTCACGAGGTCGGCGGTTGGATAGTAGTATTTGATTTCTTCGTTGCCTGGGTTGTTGATGCCATCAAAGAGGGAAATTGGCCACAACCAGCTTGAGAACCAAGTGTCGAGAGCGTCTTCGTCGTGCTTGAGTTCTTCAGCGGTGATGTTTTCGTAGCCTTCCATTTTTCGTGCCTTTTCAAGGGCTTCTTCTCTTGATGGAGCCACCACGAACTTTTCGTCAGCGCCTTCCTCTGTTGGCAAGAAATAGGCTGGGATGCGATGACCCCACCAAAGTTGGCGACTGATGCACCAGTCTTGGATGTTTTCAAGCCAGTTCTTGTAGGTGTTCTTATATTTTTCGGGGTAGAACTTCAGAGCGTCTTCCATTACAGGAGGAAGGGCGATGTCGGCAAAATGCTGCATCTTCAAGAACCACTGCATGCAGAGGCGTGGCTCTACGGCAGTGTCGCTATTACGTTCTGAATAGCCTACCTTGTTATCGTAGTCTTCCACATGGTCGAGCAAGCCTGCTGCTTCCAAATCCTTTGCGATTTGTTTGCGGCAATCCATGCGGTCCATGCCCACGTAGAGTGGCGATTCTTCGGCAATGGTGCCATCGGCATTGAACATGTCGATGGTCTCCAAATTGTGGGTCTTGCCGAGCATATAGTCGTTGGTGTCGTGTGCAGGGGTAACCTTCAAGCAGCCAGTACCGAATTCGATTTCCACATAGCGGTCTTCAATCACGTTGATTACGCGGCCCACGAGTGGCACAATCACTTTGTGACCCTTCAACCATTGGTTTTTAGGGTCTTTAGGATTGATACACATTGCGGTGTCGCCCATGATGGTTTCGGGGCGAGTGGTTGCAACCACTGCATAATAGCCCTTCTCATCTTTGTGAATCACATTGCCTTCAGCGCTGGTGTCGACGTTTTCCTGGTCGGCTAAATAGTATTTCAGATGATAGAGCTTCGATTTTTCATCGCGGTAGATAACTTCCTCGTTGCTCAATGCTGTCTGTGCCTTTGGATCCCAGTTCACCATGCGCAGACCGCGGTAGATGAGGCCTTTGTCGTAAAGGTCGCAGAACACTTTGATAACGCTCTCGCTGCGCTTCTCATCCATAGTGAAAGAAGTGCGGCTCCAGTCGCAACTTGCACCGAGGCGACGAAGTTGCTTCAGGATGATGCCACCGTGTTCGTGTGTCCAGTCCCAGGCGTGCTTCAAGAATTCGTCGCGGGTAAGGTCGCTTTTGCGGATGCCCTGTTGAGCCAAGCGGTTCACAACCTTCGCTTCAGTAGCGATAGAAGCGTGGTCGGTACCTGGCACCCAGCAAGCATTCTTGCCTTCCATGCGGGCGCGGCGCACGAGGATGTCTTGGATAGTTTCGTTGAGCATGTGGCCCATGTGGAGCACACCAGTCACGTTTGGTGGAGGAATAACGATGGTGTAAGGCTCGCGTTCGTCTGGAACAGATTTGAATAGATCGTGGTCCATCCAAAATTTGTACCATTTATCTTCAACCTCTTTTGGGTCGTACTTTGTTGCTAAAGTGTTCATATTGTGTAACAAAATTTAGTATATTTTCTTTCAACCTACAAAGGTACAAAAAAACTTTGAACCTCGCGTCTATGTGCGCGCTTTTATGCGCGTGACTTTAATGTGGCCACCTCAATTTCGTGTATAAATTTGTGGAAAGCGTAATGATATGCAATGATGTGTTTTGGTCGAAAAGAGAAATAAAATGGTTGGGATGTGAAAAAATGTTTTTTAAGGGGTAAAGTCGTGTTTTTTAGCTCAATTTTATGGGAAAATCTTCTTTTTTGTTAGGGGTGTGATTTTGGTTTATTAACAATTTTTCCTTCAAAACAATGTGGTTTAACAAAAATTATATATCGCGTATAAATTTCAACAATACTTAACTATAAATTCACATTAATATGTTTTTCAGTTCGGAAAAAGGCATTAATTTTGTGTGATTTTCTATTTTTATATAGCGAATCATGCAAAAAATGAATATAAACTTATTTTATAATAAACATTAATTTATTATGGCAACAGCTAAAGCTAAACCAGCTACTGGCAAACTTGGTATCATGGTAGTTGGTCTTGGTGCAGTAAGCACCACTTTTATCACTGGTGTGATGATGACTCGCAAGGGTCTCGCAAAGCCTGTGGGTTCTATGACTCAATACGATAAGATTCGTGTTGGCCGTGGCGCAGACAAGAAGTATTTGAAATATAACGAAATCGTATCAATGCCTTCTTTGAACGATATCGTGTTCGCTGCTTGGGACGTTTATCCAGCTAACGCATATGAAAGCGCTGTTAATGCTCAAGTTCTCAAGGAAAAGGATATCGAACCTGTTAAGGACGAACTTCTCGCTATCAAGCCTCTTAAGGCTGCTTTCGACAAGAACTATGCAAAGCGTCTCGATGGCGACAACGTGAAGCAATGCAAGGACCGTTGGGATATGGCTGAACAAATCCGCGAAGATATCCGCAACTTCAAGGCTGAAAGTGGCGTGGAACGCGTAGTTGTTCTTTGGGCTGCTTCTACCGAAATCTTCGTTGCTCCCGACATGAAGTATCACGGCACTGTAGCTGCTCTTGAAGCTGCTATGAAGGCCAACGATGTAGAACACATCGCTCCATCTATGTGCTACGCTTATGCAGCGCTGATGGAAGACTGCCCATTCGTCATGGGTGCTCCTAACACCACTGTCGATATTCCTGCAATGTGGGAACTCGCAGAAGAAAAGAAATTGCCTATCGCAGGTAAGGACTTCAAGACTGGTCAAACCCTGGTTAAGAGTGGTTTCGCACCAATCATCGGCACTCGTATGCTCGGTTTGAACGGTTGGTTCTCTACCAACATTCTCGGTAACCGCGACGGTCTCGTGCTCGACGAGCCAGCAAACTTCCGCACAAAAGAAGTTTCTAAGCTCTCTACTTTGGAATCTATTCTCGTTCCAGAAGAGCAACCTGATCTCTACAGCGACTACTACCACAAAGTACGTATCAACTACTACCCACCTCGCGACGACAACAAGGAAGGTTGGGACAACATTGATATCTTCGGCTGGATGGGCTATCCAATGCAGATCAAAATCAACTTCCTCTGCCGCGACTCTATCCTCGCAGCTCCTCTCTGTCTTGACCTCTGCTTGCTCATCGACCTCGCACACCGTGCTGGCCTTTGGGGAACTCAACGCTTCTTGAGCTTCTTCTTGAAGAGCCCACAACACGACTACACTGTCGACGAAGTGCCTGTAAACCACCTCTTCCAACAGTACGTGATGCTCAAGAATGCTATCCGCGAAATGGGTGGCTACGAAGCCGACGAAGAAATCGATTAATTTGAAACCCTATTAAGGTAAACGAAAACACATTTCCTTAAATACAGAAATCGGGATTGCCTATAAAACGGCAGTCCCGATTTTCTTCTTGTCAAACTTCTCGCAATGTTGATGTACAATAATATGAAGAAACATCTTAAATACTTTGGATATATTGGAATAGTCTTATTGATATTATTCCTCCTCTTTATTGCACTTTGTATCTGGGTTGAACTAAATCCAGTAACGGATTGTGATAGTTGCCTCAATAGTGCAACACCTTAATCATGCCATTCGTTCCCATTCGTCCTTGTTATAGCGGAGCCCGGTGTAGACATCGACAGCGAGTTTGAAATAGACGCAGGCACAGCCGCTGAAGAAGTAACGGTCAATCTCGTTGAAAGTGATGCGAGAGTCAAGGTAGATGCAGCGTTGTTCCAGCTTCGTACGCTCCTATATGAGCGCACTCATAAACAGGCGGAACAACTCTCGCACGGTATCCAATGCATCCTCAAATCCTTCGAGACCGCAGACATGACAGAATGTAAAACGCACCTCTTTTGCGAGTCGGTTCATTGATGCCAATTCTTCAAAGAATGCGATAGTTCTTGATGAGGGAGTCAATGAGCACCGACACAAGCTTCTCGTTGTTCTGGGCGAGGATGTAGTCAACGTAGTCGCGGTCGAAGTCACAGCCTCCGACATAGCCTTTCAGGTGTAGGTTATATTTCTGTTTTGCCATAGTATATCAAGTTATTATTGTGCATATTTATTGACACCTCCAACAAGTAAGAAAGACTAAATTTATTTGCTATTTGAGAATTGTTTTCGTAACTTTGCACTAACAGAACAGACAAATGCGGGTGTAGCTCAGCGGTAGAGCGTCAGTTTCCCAAGAAAATAAGTTCTTTTTAGGGTTTTGGCTATCGCAAAAAGTGTAAAAA
>JAKSMA010000095.1 GCA_024400895.1 Muribaculaceae bacterium
ATAGTTGTGAATCGCTTTCAAATTTTGTAATTTTGCTATCAGATACACCAGCTATAGTGAAGAACATTCTACTTATGTTGTTGTGAATCGCTTTCAAATTTTGTAATTTTGCTATCAGATACACCACATTATTTATAAATATCTGAATACGAACCAATTAATAATAGCAACAGAAAATTAAAAAGGGTATCTAAAAGAAAGAAGAAATCCATCATTTTTTGGATTTCTTCTTCTCTTTTAGAATATGGTGAGCTGAAGCGGAACTTTCATTTCTTCTTGTGCTTTGGCTGCCGAAAAAATCTCCATCGCACCAAATTGCTTATCGGTAATGCACAGTATCCCAACTTCTCCATATTCTGGAAGCAATGACTTTACGCGCTTAATGTGCACTTGAGCATTTTCATGACTCGGACAGTGCCGAATATAAATTGAAAATTGAAACATCGTGAAGCCATCTTGTATTAAATCTTTTCTGAATTTCGCATAGGCTTTCCTTTCTTTTTTGGTATCGGTTGGCAAATCAAAGAAAACGAGCACCCACATAAGTCGATATTCACTGAATCTATCCATCACATTATTGGATACAATAACTTCCTCGACTCACCATTGATGCACTTCATAAGTGATACCGCCGTCATCTGTGCAGCAATCATAAGCGGACTTCTTTTTCCATTAATCTTCACTTCTTTTACTGGTAGTTGCAAAAACTCCATCTTCTGCTCTTTTGAAAGTTGCAAATAATCTTTAGATTCCACCATCTTATACACTAATTCATCCACAAATGGGCGATATGGCTCCATAATATCATCGGCAAGGCAGTAAGCATTATAGCGGTTGTGGTGATGAATCCCCAAAGTTGGAAGCAAGCCTGCTCCAACAAGCGCACGAGCCACCACAGCCCTCAATATCGCATACCCATAATTAAGTAATTGATTGGGTGGTTGTTCTTCCCTACCTCGCACAAAGCCTGGAATGTCAGGAAACAGGTTTTTCCAATAGTAGGCGGCTGCGCGTGCTTCAAGATTCATCACATCACCACTTCTCACATCAGTTTCCCATTTTCGCATATTCCCGATTTCCACATCTTTACGGAATTTCTGCAAAACAGATTTCTGATTAGAAATTTTAGTTTGTATGGTCTGCTGCCACAATTGTTTCTTCAATGGCAACGACATATCCACCTGCTTACGAAACCGTTCGCTCTGCAATGTGTTGCCATCAAGCGGAAGCAGCAGCCCTGTAGGCATGTGCGTGCTGTCGCAAGTGATTACGGCGCAATTGTTGGCAAGCAACGCCTCGAGCAAGCCTTGGGTGATGGTGATGCGCTTATGGTCGAGCACCACCACACCAAGGTCTTCTATCGGAATTGTTGCGACTGCATTCTTTTTGACATCATCTGCGAGATTTTCGCAAGTTTCTACCTCTGGCAATTTTACCACCATTTGTTTGTCTCTCATGCTCAAATAAGCGGGATTGCCAAAATACACAGTTCGCTTTATCATTTTTCTACGATATCACCTATCACATTAACAACTACTTTTATAATATTGCTGGAAACTAACGAATTTAACGAGGAAAACCTCACAAACCTCTCGCCTGGTTTATTTGTTAATTTTTGGTCATACGTGGTTTCTGTATGCCTTGTAAAGCAGTAATACAAACTTGATAATTTTTGCACCTTATATAAATGCTGGGCAATTACTTTAAAATCACCATGTTCTAAAGCAAACTCGAAATCGCCGTCCGCCATACCAAGTACCACCATCTCATTTTTTTGAAGAGACGAAATAAATGTCCATTTCGGATTGGGCAACTGCGCCAAAAACTCGTCGTCATATAGCTTTCCACCCTGTTCTATCTTATCCCATACTTCCGCAGGGTTCTCAATGATTGCAGGGAATCCAAAACGACGTCGGTCAACAGCATGATTGAAAGTGGCAATATGCTCCACCATATCACCATTCTCATCATAATAGAAAGCCACATGGTGGTTGCTGCCTGTTTTTGCATAGCCTATCGGATTGCCATTTGAATCACGCTTCACTGTGGTAAGCGAAGATTTAGCAAGCCCCGTGAAGCATCTCACACTTTTTATTTCTTTCGTTTGAGCTTCGTCGGAATATAACGGCTTGGCAAAAGCTTCTTTCGCATTGTTGTTATACGCTTCAAGCCTTTTCTTTACCAATCTCTTAACACCTTCATCCACAATATAATCAGCATCTTTCTGCGATGTAATATCAGAAAGTTTATATCTACCCACTGTGCAATCGACCAATTCACCATCAGTACCATAGCGATTGATTCGTCCATAGATGGTTTCTTCTGTTAGTGGTCCTCGAGGAACAACCACACCTGTTTGCGCCACCTTTCTTTTTCCTCCCTTATACACTTTTCGAGTTCCTGTTGTAATGGTTTTCTTGATAGGTTTAAAGGACACAATAATATTGTCTACAGCCTCAAGCACTTCTGCAGTGGTGAATGGTGCTTCTTTCGACACGCGCTTCACAAACGAGCGATTTCCCTCACTTGTATCTTCCGATAATTGAACATACGCTTCTTCTTTGTTGGCGTTGAGCGTATTGAGTTTCTGTATGTAGCTTTGTTTCGTACATGCTACCGTAAGCGCATCAATAGCATGGTGGCGGTGATCAATGCGCTTGCTCCATCCTTTAATCCGCTTTTCCATATGGGTCTCACCATGGTTGGTGACCTGAACTTCTTCAACTAAATCAGCTTCAGCAAATCGAGCAAAATTGCTTTGATGTAGCACGGTATCCCACCCCCACTGATGACGCAAAAAATCGGTCACAATACCACCAGTAGTCTTTACGTGAACCTTATCAGATGATTTTTCTGCATAAAGCGCTTTGAGAATCTCAACTGCTTTGCGTGAAATATATTGAGTTTCGCGTAGTTGTCGCTCAATAAAATCGCTTGGTATATCAGCTTTTTGGGTAGTAAGGTTTTTGAATTTCGAGCGAGAAATCTTTTTGGAATTCACAAGTTCGTTGATGCGGTTTATATAATCATCATAGAACACCTTGCCTTTTGATTCTGCAAACTCAATCCCCGTCATCTGCCCCTTTTCATCATTACACTTTTTGCATGCGCAAGTCTTGTTAGAAAAACTGTCGTTAAACAATAGTGAGCGAGGAATAATATGCTCTACCTCAACATCAAAGCCTGTCAAGAATTCTTTGATATTCACTGTCGCACCACAATAAATGCAACGATGATCAGTTTCTTCCCACATCCTATATTTTCGGATTCTTGATTTTGTAGGATAAAACTTATATTCTGTTTGAATTCGCTGAGCTATTGCTTCATTCGCTTTATTTTGTGCACTTACTCGTTTTGAGTCTTCATTGCGTTCTTCTCTGTTTTGCTTGAGATTCCTTGCAAGTTCAACCCTTATTTCATCAATTTCACCATACTTCTCTATCAGTGCATTTACCACATTTATCATCTGATTGAGCACCTTTTCTACGATAGGTTGGCGAAGTTCTCCTTTTGAAATTTGCGACAAAAGCAAAGCGCCATTTGCAGCCCTTTTCTCTGCTTTATAGTCTTTACAGTCACTTTTCCCAACAATTTCACAGGCATGAGCATACATCTCACCATTTTGTAATTGAGGGAGGAGTTTACGCATATATTTATGGCTTTTGTTAGCATAGCCATCCTTCACAAAATCGATTGCTGCAAGATGATTGAGAACTTCTTCGTCAGTTATTTCAAACTTTTTACGAAGCACTGATTTAAGTTCACTAATATCGCTGATAGAGTATAGTGTATGCCATAATTCAAATAGAGGTTCTTCGGTCACATTCTTTGAAATACAATCCAGTTCTTCGCCTGTTTCTTTGTTTACAAACTTTTCTGTTCCCGACAAATCAAACTGTAGCAAATGGTCATATTTCCCATTAAGTGCTTTTGAAATTCTCAAACGAGTCTTATCGCCTTGTAAACCAGTTCCGATGGCTTTTCCACCCCACCAGCCTTCATTTTTCTTGATTTTCAATATTTTATAAAGGTCGGTAACTTTGAGTTTTTCATGAGTTTCCATAAATTGGTATATCTCGTCTTTCTGCTCTTTAGTAATCTCTTTCACATCACCTTGCTTGTTACGCAGCACAATGTTATTAATCGATTCCCAAATTTTGCAAACTTGAGCCAAAGGTGAAGAATTAGGAGCAGTTTTAGGACCAGCAACTACCACTCGCCCGTCTTTTGTTTGATATTCTTGCTTCTCCATATCGCAAAAACTCACTAAATGCTTGCATGATTTAAGTTTGCGCTGATAGAAAATCACTTCATTCCGAATTTGAGCAATCAATTTATCAGTAAGAACATCGGAATAAAATTGCTTTTGACAGAGCATTATGGCATCATACTCTTCAATATGCTTTTCTCGAGTATATACCAATTCCTTATATCTAAATTCGGGATTTCTCTCTAATTCCGAATGAACATATTCGCCAATAGTACGACCAAATATTGCCGCACACCGATTATTAATTCCTGTAACATATTCTGTGGCTTTTTTGTCTGTAGATGAAGCATCACTCTTTGCCAATTTAAAACCTCGTTTTTGATTAATGTGATAGAGCACACGCCCCAACTCTTGAAGGGATATTTGTTTGCTAACTGCATCCGAACGCAATTTCCAAAGCAACTCTTTTGGCGCACACATCAACTCATGTGATGGCATCATATTGTTCTGCTTCAGAATCTCACACAAGTTAAATCTGCGCATTTGATAACGGTCAATGAGTTTGCGAGCAGTTCGTTTTTCTGTGCGTTTTGCATTGATGGTTATTGCCTGACCTTTATTAAAGGCATCAAGCACTTTTCCTTCAATTGGAACAATTCTACTCCCCATTCCTAAAATTTTCGTTGGTTTTCCTTCATGGTTTTCAACCAATGCCCAACCAATGCTGTTGGAGCCTAAATCAAGTCCTAAAGTTTTTGCCATAATTGTGGTGTTTTTGATATTTCCTCCAAATTTACAAAAAAAATAAAAAAACAAGAAAACATTTTGATTATTTCAAAAAATACTCTAATTTTGCCATTACAAAATTTGAAGCAATTCGCAATAAGGATTATTCCGTTGTGAAAACATCAAGGGCGGCTTTTGTCGCTCTTTCTTTTTATACCGCTGCAATCGGCCCCACAAGTCCTTTTCGAGTTTTTCTTGTAATAATGCTTCGCTTTTAGGGATTTTTTCTTTTTGTTCCGTCGCATTTTGGGTAATCGGTGCATCCCCAGAACGACTCGCCCTGATGGACACCTTTCTTTATTGTGCGAAGGCGCATTGGTGCGCCACATTTGGGACACTGCGGTGCGTTGTCGTTTGCCGCCTTTTCTTTGATGGTCGTGAGGCGTTCCTGCGTCATATTTTCTGTGAATCCCCCTTCTTCTTTGAAATCGCCAAGTCGTTTGGAAATTTGTGCCGTGAGCAGTTGCTTCACGCGTTCACACAAAACCACAATAACACATGCTGAATGAATGGAATCATCTGTCCGCAGTAATGCTGCGAAACGGGCGTATTCGGCAAGGATGTACTCACTGATTTCAGCCAGATAATCCGAAGAAAGTGTTGGCGTATCATTGAATTGGTAGTTACGCACCTGCATATAGCGGGAATCATTGACATGCCACATTGAAGCTCCATGACGCATCAGCCAATTGAGGTAGTCACCTTCCAATTCACTGACACTGGCACGCGCCACATCAAGTAATCGCAACTCCGTCTCGTAGCTTGTCTGATGTCGCGACGAACCTTCGGCAATGTTGGCTGGCACAGTGCGCGCAGCCATTTCCATCTGGTCGCGAAGTCGTCCGCAAGGGTCAACCTTATAGTCAACGAAACGCTTACAGAAGCTTTGGGTGGCAAGTTGGAGAATGTTGCCAAGGCGCCATGACAGGAGAGACATATAGCCATTGACGGAGTGAATATTAATCATTTTTGTTTTATTGTTAGGTTTCGAATTATTGAATTTCCGAATTATCGAAGATTCGAAGATTTTTATTTTGTGTAAAGATACGCACTATTATTGGTTTCCCCATTGTCTCGCTTCATTTTTTTGAGAAAAGAAGCATAATTACCACGCGATTCTCGCAATCAATTCGAAAAACCCAATCGGGGTTAATCGGGGTTAAATCGGATATAATCGGAGTGTCTCCCCCCTACATTCGTTGACCTGTAGACTCGCAGACTTTTCAAAAAACATCCCTTTTTGCCATTGTCATCGGCTTGCGAAATTCCTACCTTCGCACCAAATTATTTTTTCGTATTGACATATTGGTATCGTCTTAACTCCCGAGCTCTGAAGGAGCGATAACTTCTTCACTCCTTCACTCCCATACAGGTGTTTCACCCTGTGGATAATCAAATATAGCGATTTATCAATTTTCGTCACTACAAGTCCATCATCAGTCAAATCACAACCAAATGACACGCATCCACTTACAGTTTACAATAGAAATTTTGACCAGCTTACCACACCACCGCGCTCATTCACAGCTACATACACACCCATTCCACTGTCAAAATGGTATCGAAAAGGTGTTTCGGGTGTTTCAGGTGTTTCGGGTGCTTCGCGTGTTTCAGGTGTTTTTCAACCTTCCGGAATTAAAGAAACTCCATTTCAAGCCAACTCCCCCACCCGCACAAAATCCCATTTTACCACAATGCCCCCTCCCCCCACACCAAAAAAAATCTGTCTATTCTGTTGAATTTGTGTAAGCAAAAACAAAAAAAATGTGGGATTTGTGTGTTCTGGGCAAGGCAATCATCAATCATCTAATTTTTTTTATTATCTTTGCAGTTTAATTAAGGAACGTGCGCACATACGCACGCATCCACACGGTTTGAAATCAAATTCAATAGATATGGCTGAAAACAACATTCAACTCAACGAAAACGAAGAGAAAAAAAGCCTGAACTTTGTTCAGCAAATGGTTGCCGACGACTTGGCAGCAGGTAAAAACGGCGGACGCCTCAACACTCGCTTCCCACCCGAACCTAACGGCTACCTGCACATTGGCCACGCAAAGGCTATCTGCATGGACTTCGGGGTGGCTGAAATGTTTGGAGGCACTTGCAACCTGCGTTTCGACGACACCAACCCCGTTAAAGAAGACACTGAATACGAACAAGCCATCATGCGCGACATCAAGTGGCTTGGCTACGACTGGGGAGATCGCCTCTACTACGCAAGCGACTACTTCCAGAAGCTCTACGACTTTGCCATCCGTCTGATTAAGGAGGGTAAGGCTTATGTCGACGACCAAACCAGCGAACAGATTGCTGCACAAAAGGGTACGCCTACCACTCCCGGTCAGGAAAGTCCTTTCCGCAACCGCGAGGTGGAAGAAAACCTCGACCTGTTCACCCGCAGGAACGCTGGCGAATTTGAAGAAGGCAGCCACGTGCTCCGCGCTAAACTCGATATGGCAAGCGACAATATGCACTTCCGCGACCCTATCATGTATCGCATCATCCTGCGCCCACACTGGCGCACCGGCGACAAGTGGAAGGTGTATCCAATGTACGACTTCGCACACGGCCAGAGCGACTACTTTGAGGGCGTGACCCACTCTATCTGCACCCTCGAATTCGTGCCTCACCGCCCTCTCTACGAAAAATTTGTGAAGGAATTGGCTGGCGACAAGGTGGACGAATACTGCCCTCGCCAAATTGAGTTCAACCGCCTCAACCTCACCTACACTGTGATGAGCAAGCGCAAGTTGCTCCAATTGGTGAAGGAAAACCTCGTGAACGGTTGGGACGACCCTCGCATGCCTACTATCTGCGGTCTGGGTCGCCGTGGCTTCACACCTCAGTCTATCAAGAACTTCATCAACACTATCGGCTACACTAAATTCGAAGCGCTCAACGATATCAGCCTTCTCGAACACGCTATTCGCGAAGACCTTAACAAAAGCGCTAACCGTGTGTGCGCCGTCCTCAACCCTGTGAAGGTGGTGATTACCAACTACCCTGAAGACAAGGTGGAAATGATGGAGATGGACAACAATCCTGAACAAGAAAACGCTGGCACTCACAAGATGCCATTCAGCCGCGAAATCTACATCGAGCGCGAGGACTTCATGGAAGATGCTCCCAAGAAATTCTTCCGCATGACTCCTGGCAAGGAAGTGCGATTGAAAGGCGCCTACATCATCATGTGCACCGGTTGCACAAAGGATGCCGACGGCAATATCACCGAAATTCAATGTACCTACGACCCCGACACCCTCAGCGGTATGGAAGGCGCTAATCGAAAAGTGAAAGGCACACTCCACTGGGTATCGGCTAACCACTGCAAGGATGCAGAGGTGCGCGTTTACGACCGTCTGTTCGCCGTTGAAAATCCAAGCGCTGACACCGAGCACGACTTCCGCGAACTGCTCAACCCTGATTCACTCAAGGTGATTGAAAACGCTAAGATTGAACCATTCTTGGCAGAAAATGCTAAGGAAGGCGACAAGTTCCAATTCCAACGCATCGGTTACTTCTGCGTGGATGCCGACAGCACCGCCGACAAGCTCGTGTTCAACCGCACCATCGGCTTGAAAGACAGCTGGTCGAAGCAACAAAAAAAAGTAGGATGGGGATTAGAGATTGAAGATTGGAGATTGGAGACTGCGGAATAGAACAAACCA
>JAKSMA010000096.1 GCA_024400895.1 Muribaculaceae bacterium
CACTGGGCTGGAAGAAGCACAAGCTGGGAATCAAGATTGTTTCAGGCTTAAGCGTCTACGCCATCATGAACGGAATAGTATCTCCTAAGTAGAATCTGATTTAGATAACACATTGTCATAGTACATATAAAGAAAAAAGAAATCGAGGTGGCTTTTATACTACCTCGATTTTCTTTCATATAGATTTCAATATGGTGCTATTTTTAGAGCCACTTCATGTAGGCGAAGTCTTGGCGATGTGGAAGTTTTTCGTTCCATGGGAATACACGGAATGCAAAACGGAACACGCCAGAGTCTTTGGTGTTTTGCTTCATGTGGTAAGTGAGAACATCACCCTCTTCAGCGACAACAGCAAATGGAATTACGCCGTGGAACTTCTGTTGACCATCTTCTTCACGATAGACTACAAGTTCCACGCCGAGGTCCTTGCCTAAACCAGCGGTGTCAATCTTGATTGTTGCTTCAATTGGATCGCCATCGTTTGTTGCATTCTTAAGAGAATCAGTGAGCTGAATATCCACTTCGTGAACGTTGTCCCATTTCGCTGCCACATTTTCTTTCCAAGCCACAATTTCCTTAGCAAGTGCATACTTATTGGCTTTAAGCTTCTTGCTGCGAGCAGCTTCTTTGCTGTAGAAGCGGTCGATATAGTCGCGAATCATGCGCGACATTGTGTAGTGAGGAGCAATAGTAGCGATAGAACGCTTCACGTATTGAATCCATTCTGGAGAGTAGCCACGTGAGTTCTTTGCGAAATACAATGGGATGATTTCGTTTTCAAGCATTGAATAGATAGTGGCAGCATCAAGTTTGTCTTGTTGTGCTTGGTCTTGATAAGTGCGCTTTGCTGTAAGTGCCCAACCAGCACCTTCGCGATAGCCTTCATACCACCAACCGTCAAGAACTGAGAAGTTGAGCACACCATTCATTTCTGCTTTTTCACCAGATGTACCTGATGCTTCAAGTGGACGTGTCGGGGTGTTCAACCAGATATCTACACCAGTGATAAGGCGCTTCGAAACTGTCATGTCGTAGTTTTCAAGGAAGATAATCTTGCCGAGGAATTGAGGCATCTTTGAGATTTCAACAATACGGCGAATCAAATCCTTGCCAGCACCATCAGCAGGGTGTGCCTTACCAGCATAAATGAATTGAACTGGGAATTGAGGGTTGTTAACAATCTTTTCAAGGCGGTCGAGGTCTGAGAACAAAAGATGAGCACGCTTATAAGTTGCAAAGCGACGAGCAAAACCAATCAAAAGTGCATTTGGATTAATCTTGTCGACGATTGATATGATGCGTGTTGGGTCACCTTGGTTCTTCAACCATGTTTCACTAAAGTCGCGCTTTACGAAGTTGATGAATTTGTTTTTCAGGCGGAGACGCATTTTCCAAACTTCCTCATCTGGAGTCTTGAGGATTGGCGCCCATGTCTTTTCATCTTCTTGGCGTTCAGCGAAGTCGCTGCCGAATTCATTGCTATAGAATTCTTTCCATTCAGAAGCTGCCCAAGTTGGCATGTGCACACCATTTGTTACATAACCTACATGTGATTCTTCTGGTGCATATCCCTTCCAAACGCCTTGGAACATTTTCTTTGAAACTTCACCGTGCAACCAACTAACGCCGTTGGCTTCCTGGCAGGTGTTCAAAGCGAATACACTCATTGAGAAACGTTCTTGAGAGTCAGGGTTTTCACGGCCCATGTTCCTCAGGTCTGCCCATGAAATACCGCGTTTTTCTGGATATTCACCCATATACTTTCCGAAAAGACCTTCATCGAAGTAGTCGTGACCTGCTGGTACAGGTGTGTGTACAGTGTAGAGTGAAGAAGAACGTACCACTTCAAGAGCTTCGTTGAAACTCAAACCGTCTTCTTGCACATAGTCAACAAGGCGTTGGAGGTTCAAGAGTGCGGCGTGACCTTCATTGCAATGGTAGATTTCATTTTTGATGCCAAGTTTCTTGAGCATCAAAACACCACCAATACCGAGAAGGTATTCTTGCTTGATGCGGTTTTCCCAGTCGCCACCATAAAGTTGGTGAGTGATTGGACGGTCCCACTCGCTGTTCATGTCGTTGTCGGTGTCGAGCAAGTAGAGTTTCATGCGACCCACGTTTACACGCCAAATATTTGCATAAATGTTACGGCCAGGATAAGGTACTTCAAGAATCATTTGTTTGCCATTCTCATCGAGCACTGGGTCGATTGGGAGTTGGTTGAAGTTTTGGGCTTCATAGTTCGCAATCTGTTGTCCGTCGATAGAGAGGGTTTGGGTGAAGTAACCATGGCGATAGAGGAAACCGACTGCTGTCATATTTACACAGCGGTCAGAAGCTTCCTTGATGTAGTCACCAGCCAAAATGCCAAGACCACCAGAGTAAATCTTAAGTGCACTGCACAAACCGTATTCCATACTAAAATATGATACTGAAGGAATGTCTTTGCGCATAGGCACTTTCATGTATTCCTTGAAATTGTTGTACACATTATCAATGCGTGTCAACATTTCTTTGTCGTTAACGATTTCTTCAAAGCGTTCTGATGACATTTTTTGAAGCATCATTACAGGGTTTTCGCCTGTTGAACGCCATAAGTCGCGGTCCAAATCGTGGAACAAAGTCTTACCTTCGCTGTTCCATACCCACCAAAGGTTCTTAGAGAGTTCTTCAAGCTTTTTGAGCTTTGCAGGAAGTTTTGCCTTCACTGTTATGTTTCTCCAAGTAGGTGTGTTAGTGTTACTTACTTTGATTTTCATATTAATTATTATATAATTGTTTTCAATATATTGATGCGAGTTGTAACTTGCTGAATTATCTCTTATTTGCAGCCTCTAATGCTTGGCTATATGCAATGTCGTAGTATTTTATGAAATTGCTCCACAATGCTAACTTTGCTGTCTTTTGTGCAGTACGGCTCATTTTGTGCCATTCGGCAGGTTTTAGTGCAAACACATTCATTATGCTTTGGGCAACAGTCATCACTGTATTGCTATAATTAGAGTCTGTTCTGTGTATTACTTCTACTCCGGATTTCTTTGACTCCATACCCAGAGATTCTGCCACCCACTGTCCGAACCCAGCTAAATCAGTAGTGATTGTTGGCACAGCAAATGCTACGCTCTCAAGGGGAGTATATCCCCAAGGTTCATAGTAGGAAGGGAAAATGGTGAGATCAAATCCTATGAGTAAATCGTAGTAACTCATGTTGAAAATGCCGTCATTCCCATTAAGGTAGGATGGCACATAAATCACCTTGACTTTATCGTGGTTTTCGTTGCGAAGTCCCAGATAGTTTAATTTTCCGTAAATATTGTCGGAGTCGAAGTTGTGAATGCTGTGAGTGATAATTGGGTCGAACAACGGTGTGTTGCTTTCTCCTTTATCTATTGCTTCTACAAGGTCGGCTCTTGGCGCATCCGTCCATCCAGGAACGGTGATGAATGCGAGGATTTTACGATGTGAGGTTTGTGTCTTGTTGAGCTCGTAACGCACAACATTCAAAGCATCGATGCCTATGTCTAAACCCTTGTTGCGGAATTCGCAGCGTCCAGATGTAGCCAATAAGAAAGTGTCGTCATCATACTTCTCTCCGGTGAGCGCAGATGCTACTTTGAGCAATTTTTCGCGTGCTATTGCCCTACTTTCATTGTATTTGGCACCTTTTGGAACGAAATTCAATTCAAATCCGTTTGGGGTGACAATAGGCTTGCGTTCAAGAAGCTGTTCACATTCTCTTGCCGTAACATTGCTCACGGTGGTGAAAGCATCTGCATTTTGGGCAGCAGCTTTCTCAAGTGAGTGCTTGGATTCCATATTGAGCTCTCCTGCCATTTGGTCGCCGTTGTAGCCTCTCATGTAGTCGTATAATGGCTTACCGTTACCGCAAATGCTTCGGCCAATACTGGTAGCATGGGTCGTAAAGACTGTAGCCACTTGAGGAAGATATGTTTTTACATACAATAATCCCATAGCGGTTGTCCACTCGTCAAAGTGGGCAATTACTTTCTTGCCGGAGTATTTTTTGAAATTCACCAGACTTTCAATTACGAGAGCGGAGCCATATGCAAATGTGCATGCTTCATCGTAATCGCCATATGCATGAAGCGAGTCCACTTTGTAATGTTCCCACATCTTGCCATATAGCTCGTTTTTATATTGGAAAAGTGATTTGAAATCTACGAGGATTGCAATTGGTTTTCCGGGAATATTCCATCTCCCAACCCTTACAGTCATCCTTTCTGGGAAGCGGGCTTTCACTTTCCAGTCTGATAATAGAGATTTTGATTCTATGAAAAATGGAGATTCGTTGTCCTTTGTCCAGATATCTGGACCTATGAATATGACCTTGTCTTTATGTTGTTGTTGGAGGGTTTTTGCTTTAGTTGAAAGAACTGCGTAAATTCCTCCTACTTTATTACAAACTTCCCAACTTGTTTCGAATAATAGGTCGAACATAGAAGATATAGTTGATTATAATCATTAATATTGTGTGCAAAGTTACAAAAAATATATAAATTAACTTCAGTTTTTGTTGTTCTTGAAAATTATTTTAATGCAATCGTTTGCCTAAAATGTTTAAATTTGGAATAATATTCTGCGATTTCTTGATATGCCGATATAAAAAATCCCAACGCCGCTTTCGCAGGTTGGGATTTTCTGTGTTTTTTCGAAGTTTTGGATTATACTTCCTCGAATGGAACATCTTGCGCATTTCCGCCTTGTTGATTTCCTTGTTGTCCCCCTTGTTGTGGACCGCCTTGGAAACCTTGGTCAGCGCCAGGTTGTGGACCTGCTTGTTGGCCGTAAAGGTCTTGTGAAATTGCGTGGAACTTTTCATTCAGTTCGTTCATTGCAGTGTCGATCGCTGCAAGATCTTGGCTCTTGTGCGCATCTTTAAGCTTGTTGAGTGCGCCTTCGAGGTCGCTCTTCTTGTCGGCAGGAAGCTTGTCGCCGAGATCCTTGAGGCTCTTTTCTGTTTGGAAAATCATAGCGTCGGCTTGGTTAATCTTGTCGATGCGTTCCTTTTCCTTCTTGTCGGCTTCAGCATTTGCTTCAGCTTCATCCTTCATGCGCTTGATTTCGTCGTCGCTCAAGCCACTTGATGCTTCGATACGGATGCTTTGTTCCTTGTTGGTTGCCTTGTCGATAGCCTTCACATTCATGATGCCGTTGGCGTCAACTTCGAATGATACTTCGATTTGAGGCACACCACGTGGCGCTGGAGTGATGCCGTCTAAGTGGAACTTGCCGAGGGTTTTGCAGTCTTTTGCCATTGGGCGTTCGCCTTGGAGTACGTGGATTTCAACTGAAGGTTGGTTGTCAACTGCAGTTGAGAATACTTGGCTCTTGCGTGTAGGAATTGTGGTGTTTGCGTCAATGAGCTTGGTCATTACGCCACCGAGAGTTTCGATACCTACGCTCAATGGAACGACGTCGAGAAGGAGTACGTCTTTAACTTCTCCGGTAACGACGCCACCTTGGATGGCTGCACCTACAGCAACCACTTCGTCTGGGTTTACGCCCTTTGATGGCTCTTTGCCAAAGAATTTCTTGACGATTTCTTGAACTGCAGGGATACGAGTAGAACCACCTACCAGAATCACTTCGTTAATGTCGCTTGTTGAAAGACCTGCGTCTTCAAGTGCTTTGCGGCAAGGTGCGATTGTGTTTTGAATGAGGTCGTCGCTCAATTGTTCGAATTTTGCGCGGCTCAAGGTCTTAACGAGGTGTTTTGGTATGCCACCTACAGGCATAATGTATGGTAAGTTGATTTCTGTGCTCATTGAGCTGGAAAGTTCTATCTTAGCCTTTTCTGCAGCTTCTTTAAGGCGTTGCAGTGCCATTGGGTCTTTGCGGAGATCAACACCTTCGTCATTAAGGAATTCCTGTGCCAACCAGTCGATGATGCGTTGGTCAAAGTCGTCACCACCGAGGTGGGTATCGCCGTTGGTTGCTTTAACTTCTACAACGCCATCACCCATGTTGAGGATAGAGATATCGAATGTGCCACCACCAAGGTCGAACACGGCAATGTTTTTATCGTCAGTACCCTTGTCTAAGCCGTAGGCGAGTGCTGCAGCGGTCGGCTCATTGACGATGCGTTCAACTTTAAGACCTGCGATTTCGCCGGCTTCCTTTGTTGCCTTGCGTTGTGAGTCGTCAAAGTATGCTGGTACAGTAATCACAGCACGGTCGACTGTTTGTCCGAGATAGTCTTCTGCGGTTTTCTTCATCTTTTGAAGAACCATAGCAGAGATTTCTTGTGGTGTGTATTGGCGGCCGTCGATTTCAACACGTGGTTGGTTGTTGCCATTGTCAACCACTCTGTAAGGCACGCGTGTAATTTCTTTAGCGACTTTGTCCATAGATTCACCCATGAAACGCTTAATTGAATAAATGGTTCTGGTTGGGTTTGTAATTGCTTGACGCTTTGCAGGGTCACCTACTTTGCGTTCGCCGCCATCAACAAATGCAACAATTGAAGGAGTGGTGTTGCGACCTTCACTGTTTGGTATTACTACCGGATTGTTACCTTCAAGTACAGAAACACAGCTGTTGGTTGTACCTAGGTCAATACCAATGATTTTTCCCATAATCGTAAATATAATTTTGTTGTTATTAATTCAAGTTTGTTCTATCGCTTGTGCGATTTCGAAGTGTGATATAGCAAAAGCTGTGCCAATTTTTGCCCTTTACGAAACTGACACCACCACTGACACCATGTCACTATTTTTGTGTTTTTTGTTGATTCAGGTGGTTAACATTGTCATTTTTCTGCAAATATTAATCCCGATGCTACCAGGCAGAAGGGTCTGCATTAAGCTTTGGTATACCGATTCGCAGAGAAATTATGGTCAGTTTTTCTTCAAAATCTTATATAGTTTCAATAATTTGTAGTACTTTTGTACATTAAATAATAAATATTGGCATTGCTGTGCCCTATTGCTTTGTAATTATTTATTAACAACTAATTAAATAACTTTTTAAAAATCAAAATTATGCAGATTTCACACATTGAACACGTGGGTATCGCTGTCACTTCTCTTGAAGAAGCTATCCCATTCTACGAAAGATTGTTGAACACTAAGTGCTACAAGATTGAAGAAGTGGAAGAACAACACGTTCGCACCGGTTTCCTTAAGATTGGTGAAGTGAAGATTGAACTTCTTGAAGCTACAAGCGAAGAAAGCGCTATTGCTAAATTCATTGCTAAGAACGGTGGCCGCGGTGGTATCCAACACATCGCTTTCGCAGTAGAAGATGGTCTTCAAGCTGCTCTCGACGAAGTGCAAGCTAACGGTGATCGCGTTATCGACGCTGCTCCTCGTGGCGGTGCTGAAGGTCTTAACATTGCTTTCCTCCACCCAAAGAGCACTTGCGGAACATTGGTTGAACTTTGTGAAAACCCAAATAAATAATTCATTTCGAATACAAACACATCATTATTAAAATGAGTACTCAAATAGAAAAAATACAAGAGCTTATCGCTAAACGTGAAAAAGCGCGTCTTGGCGGTGGCGAAAAGGCTATCGAAAAGCAACATGCTAAAGGCAAATTCACAGCTCGTGAACGTATTGCTATGTTGCTCGACGAAGGTAGCTTCGAAGAAATGGACATGTTCGTTGAACACCGTTGTACAAACTTCGGTATGGATAAGAAACATTTTCTTGGCGACGGCGTAGTTACCGGTTCTGGTACAATCGCAGGTCGTCTTGTTTTTGTTTTCGCTCAAGACTTTACCGTAAGTGCAGGTTCATTGTCTGAAATGCTTGCAGCTAAGATTTGCAAGGTTATGGATATGGCAATGAAGGTAGGTGCTCCTGTTATCGGTCTTAACGACTCAGGCGGTGCTCGTCTGCAAGAAGGTATCAACGCTCTTGCTGGTTACGCTGAAATTTTCCAACGTAACATTATGGCATCAGGTGTTGTTCCGCAAATTTCTGCTATCATGGGCCCTTGCGCTGGTGGTGCGGTTTATTCTCCTGCTCTCACCGACTTCACCTTGATGTGCGAAAACACTTCTTACATGTTCCTTACTGGCCCTGGTCCTGTTAAGGCTGTGCTCGGTGAAGTTGTTACTCAAGAACAACTCGGTGGCGCTTCTGTACATGCAACTAAGTCGGGTGTTACACACTTTACTGCAACAAATGAAGAAGAAGCTATCGCTCTTATCAAGAAGCTCTTTAGCTACATTCCACAAAACAATTTGGAAACCACTCCACTTGCAGAATGTAACGACCCTATCGATCGTAAGGAAGACTTCTTGAACGAAATCATCCCAGAAAATCCAAACATGCCTTACGATATGTATCAAGTAATCGCTGGCATCGTGGATAATGGTGAATTCCTCGAAGTGCAACCAAGCTATGCTAAAAACCTCATCATTGGTTTTGCTCGCTTCAACGGTCAATCTGTAGGTATCGTTGCTAACCAACCAAAGCAATTGGCAGGTGTGCTCGACAGCAACTCTTCTCGCAAGGGTGCTCGTTTCGTACGTTTCTGCGACGCTTTCAATATTCCTATCGTGACCCTCGTTGACGTTCCAGGCTTC
>JAKSMA010000097.1 GCA_024400895.1 Muribaculaceae bacterium
ACCGTTTGAATCGCTGGGAATGGCAACGCGCACGTATGTTTCAAACAGTGGAAGACATGTACACCCAGAGTTACGTGACTCCATTCCTTATTCCAATGCTCGAAAATGCAGGTGCATATGTGTGGGATGCCCGCGAACGCGATACTCACAACTTCTCGTCTATCGTTGACATCGACGGTAAGTTTTCACAACACACCTATAGCGAAACCAACGGCAAGATGCCATGGGCTCAAGGTGAAGGCGCTGGTTTTGCATTCGACCGCGAAAATTATCGTGACTACGAAAACCCATTCGCAGAAGGCACTTATCGTATGGTGCAAGCCACAAAGGACAAGAAAAACCTGTCGTTTGCTCGCTACGATGTAGATATGCCTGAAGCTGGCGATTTTGCACTCTATATTTCATACAAGTCACTCCCCAACAGTGCCAAAGATGTGAAATACACTGTCAACAGCCTCGGAGGCACCAAGAACTACACTGTGGACCAAACGATGGCTGGCGGTGTTTGGGTGTATCTCGGAACATTCCAGTTAAAGAAAGGTTTGAACAAAGATGTAGTGGTGATTTCAAATCTCTCGAAAGATGGCAAGAGCGTGGTAACCACCGACGCAATCAAAGTGGGTGGGGGCAAGGCGAATGTGGTTCGTCGTGTGGCTCTCCCAACAGAAGAAAACAAGGCTATCGCCAAGAAATATGGCAATGAAAGCCACATTGGCAAAGAAGGCGTGGCTTACGACTATGTACACCCGGGCGACCATCCTTGGTTCACCCTCGGAGCTCGCTATTATCTGCAGTGGGCTGGTTTCCCACAAAGTGTGTATTCTTCTTCAGAAGGCACAAACGACTACAACGACGACTATCGTAGCCGTGGGTTGTGGGTGAATCATCTTGCTGGTGGCTCACAAGTGCTTCCTGAACAACAAGGTCTTAATGTGCCAGTTGATGTGTCGTTCTGCCTCCACACCGATGCCGGCACCACTATGGACGACGAAACAATCGGCACGCTCCTGATATATTCAACCAGCGATGGTGAAAATGATTTTGGCAACTACAAAAACGGCACACCCCGTATTCTTGCTCGCGAATTTGCAGATTTGGTTTCAACCGAAGTTTGCGATGTGATTCGTGCAAAATACGAACCCGACTGGATGCGTCGCGGTATGTGGGACAAGTCGTATTACGAAGCTCGTGTGCCTGAAGTGCCAGCATTGCTGATGGAACTTCTCTCACACCAAAACTTCGCTGACATGAAGTATGGTTTGGATCCAAACTTCCGTTTCGATGTGAGCCGTGCCATCTACAAGGGTATCTTAAAATTTATTGCAAAACGCGACCATCGCGACTATGTGGTACAACCACTTCCTGTACATGATTTCGCTATCAAGGGCAATGGCGCTAACGCTTTCACCCTTTCATGGCAACCAACTGCCGAAGCAAATGCTGATGCAAAGAACTATATCGTATGCGAACGCGTAGGCCTTGACGGAGGTTTCAAGGAAATTGCTGTGGTTAACCAACCCACATTCAATGTTCAGATTTCCGACAACGAAATTCATAGCTATAAGATTATTGCTATGAACGAAGGTGGTCGCAGTTTCCCAAGTGAAGTGCTTTCACTTGGTGTGGCAGCCAACAGCAAGGGTACTGTGGCAGTGGTAAACGACTTTACCCGTGTTTGTGGTCCCGACTGGTTTGATTCTGGCAAGATGGCTGGTTTCTATGATGAAAAAGACCATGGTGTGCCTTATATGGAAGAGAACAATTACATTGGTGCGCAATATGAATTTGAACGCCGTTTGCCATGGGCAGATGACGACGACCCTGGTTTTGGCGCATGCCGTAGCAACTATGAAACAGGCACCCAAATCGTGGCTGGTAACAACTTCGATTACACCACAGTGCACGGTGCATCAATCATGAATGCTGGTTATTCATTTGTTTCGATGAGTGAAGCTGCCTTTGAAGCTGGCGCTGTGAATGCTGCCGACTACAAGGTGCTCGATATCATTCTTGGTAAGCAAAAAGAAACAATGAACGGCCGTGGTGCTTATGCCAACCGTTTCAAAATCTACACTCCTGAATTTATGAATGCCGTGACAGCCTACACTGCTGCCGGTGGCAATGTGATGATTACTGGTGCTTATGTGGCAAGCGACATTTGGGAGAAGGCAAAACCAGTAGAGGCTGAAGTGGCCTTTGCAAAGAATGTTCTCGGTTTCGAACATCGTGCTTCACGCGCAGCTCAATCAGGCGAAGTGAATGGCGTAGTATCGAAATTCACAGAACTTCCTGCCGAACGCAAGATGGCATTCTGCAATGCGTTGAACAACAAGGTATATGCAGTGGAATCGCCTGATGCAGTGAAGGCAAGTGATGCAGCTGGTGCAACCATTATGCGTTACACCGAAAACACCAAGCCTGCAGCTGTGGCTGTAGACCGTGGCACTTACCGCACCGTAGTGGCTGGTTTCCCATTTGAAAGTATTAATTGCTGCAAGGCTCGCAATACTTTCATGCAAGATATTCTCAACTTCTTCAACAAGTAAACCAAAAAGTAGATGAAAAGAGTAATCGATTGCTTCGTGCCTTACATTGATGCAGAGCAGACGCTCCGCACCGTGGAAGGGCTGATGGCGGAAGAAGAGGTGGCTAACGTGTGTCTGCTCTCTACTAATGCAGATGCTGAGCCTTTGGAGGGCTGCACACTGGTTGTAGTGCACGACTTCACCTCCACTGCCACAGTGAAAGCAATAGCCGAAAATGCTAAAAACGAATTCACGCTTGTGTATAGCAAGCCAGAAATGCTGTTTTTCGGTTTTAAGGCTCTTTTGAGAATGGTGACCGTGGCTCGTGATTTGGATGCGGGCATGGTCTACGCTGACCACTACAACTACCGTGGTGGCGAATTGAAGAAGGACCCTGTGATTGATTATCAGCAAGGTTCGCTTCGCGATGGTTTCGATTTTGGCTCTGTGATTCTCTATAGCACAGAGAAGTTGAAAGAAACAGCATCGCGAATGACCGCCGATTATAAAGCTGCCGGCATGTATGATTTGCGATTGAAACTGTCGGAGAAATATGCCATTGAGCATATTCCTGAATACCTTTACACCGATGTGGAAATGGACACCCGCACCAGTGGCGAGAGAATCTACGACTATTGCGACCCAAAGAACAACGCCAGCCAGAAAGAAATGGAACAGGCTTGCACCGACCACCTAAAAGCTGTGGGTGCATACTTGCCACCAACCGATTTCAAAGATATTGACTTTGGCTTAGAGGAGTTTGATGTTGAATGTACAGTGGTGATTCCCGTGCTGAATCGCGTGAAAGTGATTCGTGATGCCATCAAGTCGGTATTGACTCAAGAAGCTCCATTCAAATTCAATCTGATAATTGTTGACAATCATTCAACTGACGGCACCACAGAGGCTATTGACGAATTTGCCGATGATGTACGCCTGATTCACATTATCCCTGACCGCGACGATTTAGGTATCGGCGGTTGCTGGAATTTAGGTGTCAGCGATAAGCGTTGTGGGCGTTTCGTGATTGGGCTCGACAGCGACGATATGTACGCCACTCCTCACACCCTTGAAAAGATGGTGGCTCAATTCTATAAAGAGAATGCTGCTATGGTGTGTGGCACTTATGTGGTGACTGATGTGAACTTGAAAGAGATTGCTCCTGGTGTAATCGACCACCACGAATGGACACCCGACAATGGCCGCAACAACCTTTTCCACGTGAATGGGGTGGGAGGTCCAAGAGCATTCTATACTCCAATCTACCGTGCCACTTACATCCCTAACACCAGTTATGGCGAAGACTACGCTATGGGACTGGCCATCACGCGCGACTATCGTATGGGGCGTGTGTATGATGTGATGACCTGTGCACGCCGTTGGGACGACAACACTGATGCCGACCTTGATATTTTCAAAGAGAATGCCAACAACCTCTACAAGGACCGCATTCGCACTTGGGAATTGAGGGCGCGACAGAATAAAAACAAGAACAAACTATAAAACAACTAATATTTTTTCAATAAAAACAACAACAAAAAATTATGGCAAAAATTAATTGCTTTATCCCTTTTGCTAATGCTGAACAAGCAAAGGCAACTATCGAAGGCTTGAAAGCTAACGAAAACGTAAGCAAAATTTATCTTCTTGCGAATGCAGAAGCTGAAGGTACAGTGGAAGGTTGTGAACTTATCCAAGTGAAAAACCTCACAGCATCTTCTACAATGAAGGCTATCGCAGAAAAGGCTGAAGGTGCTGATTTCGTGATGCTTTACACTAAGTACAACACTCTTAAGTTTGCTCCATATGCGATTGAGCGTTTTGTGACTCTCGCATGCGACAGCCAAAGTGCAATGCTCTATGCTGACCACTACAATGTAACCGATAAGGGTGCTGACAAGGCTCCTGTTATTGATTATCAATTTGGTAGTCTTCGCGACGACTTTGATTTCGGTTCAGTGCTCTTCTTCTGCGCTGAATGCTATAAGAAAGCTGCAGCAGCTATGAAGGCTGATTATGAATTCGCAGGCCTTTACGACCTTCGTTTGAAACTCTCTCAATTTGGTCAAATCACTCACATCAACGAGTATCTCTATAGCGACGTGGAACTTGACACCCGCAAGAGTGGTGAAAAGATTTTCGACTATGTAGATCCAAAGAACCGTGGTCGCCAAATTGAAATGGAACAAGCTTGTACCGAACACCTCAAGGAAATCGGTGGTTACCTCGCTCCAGAGAAGGAAGTTGACGGTAAGATGGTTCCTAACTTCAAGCACATTGAATTCGACCGTGGCGATTTTGAATACGAAGTGACTGTAATGATTCCTGTTCGCAACCGTATTCGCACCATTCGTGATGCTATCAACAGCGTGCTCATGCAAAAGTGCGACTTCAAGTTCAACCTCATGGTAGTGGACAACTTCTCTACCGACGGTACTCGTGAAGCAATTGCTGAATACGACGACCCACGCCTCATCCACCTTATTGCCGACTTCTATGATTGCGGTATCGGTGGCTACTGGAACTATGCTGCAAGCCAACCTAACGCTGGTAAGTTTATGGTTCAGCTCGATAGCGACGACATGTACAAGGATGAAAACACCCTTTCTACAATGGTGAAGGCATTCTATGAACAAAATGTGGCTATGGTGGTAGGTACATATATGATGACCGACATCAACGGCAACATGATTCCTCCCGGCATCATCGACCACAAGGAATGGACTCCTGAGAATGGCCGCAACAATGCGCTCCGCATCAATGGCCTTGGTGCTCCTCGCGCATTCTACACTCCAGTGCTCCGCGACGTGAAGCTTCCTAACACCAGCTATGGTGAAGACTATGCACTCGGTTTGAACATCTCTCGCACCTATCAGATTGGTCGCGTTTACGAGCCAGTGTACTTGTGCCGCCGTTGGGAAGACAACAGTGATGCATCACTCGATGTAGTGAAGATGAACAACAACAACCTCTACAAAGACCGCATCCGCACTTGGGAACTCCAAGCTCGTGTGGCTATGAACAAGAAGAAATAATCTGTTCGGAGGTTAACCTATAATTTGCTGTGAAGTTCCAGGCTGGGCTTCGTACTCAGCCTGGGCACAGCTAATATTCAGAAGATTTAAGGCTATTATGAACTATACCGCTGAGGTAGACCACTTGATAGAGCGTCAGATGCGCGACTGGCAAACCGTAACACAAAATTACGGCGCGCTCGAGCGTGTTGAAACTCGTGAATTGAATTTGGATGGCAGCACAGTGATGCTCCAATTCAATCCCGAGCGTATTCGTTCGTCGGCGGCAAAAGTGGATGCAGCGTCGTTGAAGGCAAGAAAGTGCTTTCTTTGCTGCGAAAACCAGCCTCAGGAGCAGGAAATGATTTCTTGGCACGGGAAATTCAAGATTCAGGTGAATCCTTATCCCATCTTTCCCCGCCACCTCACCATCGCACTGATGGAGCATTTGCCCCAGTCGGTGATGGGCCGAATAGGTGATATGCTTAGCTTGTCGGCCGACCTGCCCGAGTTTGTATTGTTCTATAACGGGCCTAAATGCGGTGCTTCGGCACCCGACCACATGCATTTTCAGGCGGGTAACAAAGGATTTATGCCTTTCTGCGATGAATTTCAATCTGCAAGCGTGAAAGTGAAGATGTTTGCCGGTGGAAAAATCAGTTTTTGCAGTTCATCGCCAGGCCGTCCATTTGTGATATCCAGTGAAGATGCCAACGAAGTGGAGACATTGTTCTCGCAACTCGTTTCCTTGTTGCCTGTAGGTGAAGGCGAAGTGGAACCCATGATGAATGTGCTGTGCAGGTATGAACAGAACATCTATCATTTGGCTATTTTCCCACGCGTGAAACACCGTCCAAGCAATTATGGAGAAGGGGAGGGGCAATTTCTGCTCTCGCCAGCATCGGTGGATATGGGGCAAGCCTTTGCAGTGCCTGTCGAAAAAGATTTTAAAAGTCTCACTGCATCAGATGTGCAGGCCATGTTCGACGAACTATGCTTGTCGGCGCAAGGTGCTGAGCAATTAATTGAACAATTTAACTCAAAATACTCTCACAATGAATAAAGTTCCTCAAGTACGTGTTGGAATTATGAACGAGCCAGTTGTTGACTTCGTGCTCAACAACGAATATCGTGTAAACGGTAATTTGGTTGCTGGTAACCAGCATGTAGAAGTTGCCGATGGAAAAGTGGTGTGGAACGGTCAAAAGTACGACGACCTCCTTTTTGAGCCCGTGAATGTGGAAACCGATTCTTTCACCCTCGTGGATGTGACGATTGGTGTAAGTTTCCACTGGCGTCGCAAGGAAGTTCAAAGTTTCCGTGGTTCTCTTCACCTCATCGTTGAAGACGACCGAATTACCACTGTAAATGTCCTCTCGGTTGAGGAATATCTGTTGAGTGTGATTTCAAGCGAAATGAGCGCAAAGGCATCGCTTGAATTGCTAAAAGCCCATGCTGTGATTTCACGCAGTTGGCTTTTGGCTCAAATCTATAAAGACAAGGTTGGCAATGCTCCTGATGTGATGCTTGGCGAAACAGCCCAAGAGCCCGACGAGGAGATTAAATGGTGGGACCGCGATGACCACATCAACTTTGATGTGTGTGCCGACGACCACTGCCAACGCTATCAAGGTATCACACGCGCGTCGACCGAAACTGTGAAGAAAGCGATTGAAGCCACTTGGGGACAAGTGCTGATGTATGGAGGTAATCTCTGCGATGCTCGCTTCTCTAAATCGTGCGGTGGCGTGTTTGAAGAATTTGAAAACTGCTGGCAACCACAGCACTACAATTATCTCGTGGCACGACGTGATGGCGAAAATCCAATGGATTTCCCCGATTTGACACGCGAAGACAATGCTGCAGAATGGATTCTTTCTGCTCCAGCAGCATTCTGCAACACCTCCGACCCAGCAATTCTGTCGCAAGTGCTCAACGACTACGACCAAGAGACAAAAGATTTCTATCGCTGGAAGGTGGAATATACTCAAGATGAAATTTCAGCCCTCATCAAAAAGCGTACAGGCGATGACTATGGAAGAATCAAGAGTCTTGAGCCTGTGGCACGCGGCACATCTGGACGCCTCTACAAATTGAAAATTGTGGGTGAAAAGATGACCAAGACCATTGGTAAGGAATCGGCTATCCGTTATGCCTTAAGCGAAAGTGCACTTTATAGTTCAGCATTCGTTGTTGAAAAGCACGAAGCGGATGCAGAAGGCTATCCTGCAAAGTTTGTGCTCCGCGGAGCTGGCTGGGGGCATGGCGTAGGTTTGTGCCAGATTGGTGCAGCTGTGATGGGTGCCAAGGGCTACAATTATAAAGAAATTTTGCTTCATTACTTCATTGATGCTGAAATTGAAGCACAATACTAACATAAACGAAAAAACAAAAACTAATATAATATGGAATTAAATGAATCAAAAGTTGCGAGTTTCCGCAATCCGTGGTGGTGGGTCCCAACGCTGTATTTCGCAGAGGGTATTCCTTACTTCGTAGTAAACAACATTTCGGTGATGATGTTCACCAAGATGGGCGTGCCCAATGGTGATATGTCGTTCTTCACCACATTGCTCTATTTCCCTTGGTTCTTGAAGGGTATTTGGAGCCCAATCGTTGATGTGGTAAAAACAAAGCGTTGGTGGATCGTGATGATGCAAATTCTCATGACAGCTGCCATGGTTTTGCTCACACTCACTTTGCCATTCCCTGGAAAAGAGACTGTTGCGGCGGGCAATACACCAATTAGTATGTTCCTCGTGACATTGGTAATTTTTATCATTACAGCATTCGCTTCTGCAACTCACGATATTGCAGCCGATGGTTTCTACATGTTGGCACACAGTCCAAGCAGCCAGGCAGCCTTTATTGGTATCCGTAGCGTATTCTACCGCGTGGCTTCTGTGTTTGGTCAGGG
>JAKSMA010000098.1 GCA_024400895.1 Muribaculaceae bacterium
GGCGATAGAATCCGAATGCACCAAGTAGCCAGTTATAGGCTTCGCTTAATGTGGAGCGTGCCACGATGTCCTCCGTCACGGCATGCTCTTTTCGTGCTTGCGTGAGGGTGAAATACGGGTCGGTTGTGAAATCTTGGTCGAGCGTCATGTTGTCGTCAAGATACTGATAACTGGTGATGCTGCTCAACGAAAAGTGTTCAAAATTTCGCTTAACGGTGAGGCCGTCGAGAATGGCCGTGCGGCGATAGAAACAAGTGTCGTTGTAGGCGATTTGATTCTTGCCAATCTGCTCGTAGGCGTAGCCACCTTGCCGGCTTGTGGAAAACGAAAGCATGTTGCTGACAAACAGATTGTTTTGTGGCTTCCATTCGAGTTTTAGACGTGCGCCAGTCTGACGCTCCCAATCAGTCTTCTGATGGTTGTATTCGTTGCGGAATTCTCCGTCAGTGGAGCTGTGGAGAATATTGAGTGAGAGTCCGAAATCACTTGCCAATTTTGCATAATGGCTTGCTCCCAATTTGTAGGCATTGTGCGAGCCGTATTCAAGCAGAGCTCTTGTGCCCGAATAGCTGAGTGGCGAAAGGGTGTAGATATTCATCACGCCGGCCATCGTGTTGCGCCCGAACAGGGTGCTTTGTGGGCCGCGAAGCATCTCCACTCTGGATATGTCCATCATGTCGAAATCGTAATTCTCCTTGCACATGATGGGCACATTGTCCACATTCATGCCGAGTGCGGGTTGGTCGATGCGAGTGCCGAGTCCGCGCACATAAATGGTGGAGGTCATTCGACTGCCATAGTCGGGAATGTAGATGTTGGGCACCATATCGGCCGCACTTTTTGCCCCGGCAATGCCATTGCGCTCAATATCGGTGCGGCGAATTTCGGAGGCAGAAGTGGCAAGGTTGTGGATGTCGGTACCTTGCTTAATGGCTGTGACTGTGACATCCTGCAGACGTAGCGTGTCGGCAGTGGACGAAGCCTGTGCATAGAGTGCCATTGTGGCCAATAGTAGTGAAATGAAAAACAAGGATATTTTCATGCCTGCAAAATTACTATATTTTTGACAAGTTTGCAATCACTAATTGTAGTGATTTTTTTTTTTTTTTTGGAGAGGATTTTTGGCGATGCTCGCGTGCGTGTATTTTAGTGAGAAAAAAGCGCCAAATTAGTTGCGCTTTTCCTTCGCCAATCGGCAAATTTTTATTACCTTTGCAGAGCAAAAATAAGGTCATATCGGCATATTTATCACGAAATAAGTGGTAGAGTGCTGGTTATGAATTGTTTGTGTTAATTGAATGATTACGGAGATGCAACAAAGATTGATTTTATTAAACAGACAGGTTCGAATGATTTTCGCAGATTCAGCGAAAAAGTTCGATGTATTGTATGCTGTTGCAAAATGTTCTCCAAGTTAGATGAGTCTGGGCTGCAGATGGTGGCACCGGCTCATTTCTTTTTTTTGAATATTTAAATTGATACGAATATAAATTATGGTTTTAATCGGTATTCAAAGTACTACCTTGGCAGTGACAGCCGCAATCACCGGCGTGGTGTTGGTGGCAGCTGCCCTGATTATTGCGTGGCTTATTGCTCCACGCTCCTACACAAAGAAGAAGGGTGAACCCTACGAGTGCGGTATGCCAACTCGTGGCGATAGTATGGCACAATTCCATGTTGGCTACTATTTGTTTGCCATCCTTTTCTTGATGTTCGATGTTGAAACCGTGTTCCTTTTCCCATGGGCAACCATCTGCAAGGAACTCGCCGCTTCTGCATTGCTCGCTGTAGGAACATTTCTCGTGATTTTAGTTTTAGGTCTGGCTTATGCCTGGAAGAAAGGAGCTCTTGAATGGAAATAAAAAGCCCAAAAATCAAAAGTATCAAGCACGAAGAATTCAAGGACAACGAGTATATCGACAGCCTCGTTGCAGAATTGAATGCTGCTGGTGCTAACATTGTAGTAGGTAAGCTCGATCAACTGATGCAATGGGGTCACGCCAACTCGCTGTGGCCATTCTGCTTCGGTACAAGCTGCTGTGCAATTGAGTTTATGTGTCTGGGTGCTGCCCGTTACGATATGGCACGCTTCGGTTTTGAAGTGGCTCGTAACTCTCCACGCCAGAGCGACTATATCATGTGTCAAGGAACTATCACCTACCGTATGGCTCCTGCTTTGGTGCGCCTCTATGAACAGATGGCAGAACCTAAGTATGTGATTGCTTGTGGTGGCTGCACCGTGTCGGGTGGCCCATTCAAGAAGAGCTATTGTGTGGTGAAGGGTGTTGACGAAATCATTCCTGTGGATGTGTATATGCCAGGATGTCCTCCACGCCCAGAAGCAATGTTCTATGGCTTGATGCAACTTCAACGCAAGATTAAGGCATCGAAATTCTTCGGTGGTCATAACCGCAAGGAAGCACGTGCAAAATTCTTCGAAGCAAAGGCTGCTGCAGAAAAAGACAGCGCATTGCGTGCCGAACACATGCGTTTGGCTGAAGAAAGCAAAGCACCAGTGCTTGAGAGATAATTTATTTCGATAACAAGAATTATAAGTATATATATACATTATTTATATGGCGAATATACAAGAAAAAATCAGCGCACTTTGCCCATCGGCTACTTTCGATGAAAGCGGCGAATTGCTGCTGGTAAATGTGCCCGATGAAAACTGGCATGCTCTCGCTAAGGCATTGAAGGAAGAACTTCACTTCGATTTGCTCAATGCTGTGGCTGGTGTGGACTGGAAAGAGTCGTTGGGTTGCATGTATTACTTGACCAATACCGAGACTCAAGAAATGATTCACGTGAAAGTGGCTACCACCGACCGTGAAACCCCAAGATTGCATACAGTGAGTGATGTTTGGGCAGTTGCCAACTATCAGGAGCGTGAAGTTTACGACTTCTTCGGCATTGAATTCATCAATCACCCTGATATGCGTCGCTTCTTCCTTCGCAACGACTGGGTAGGTTATCCACTGCGTAAGGACTACGATGCAAACCCTGAATTAAACCCACTCCGCCTTGAAGCTGAAGAAAACGAAGACGACACTTACGCTCTCGTTGAAGACGAAAAGGGTGAAATCAAGCGTGTGGACAAGAAAGTGTTTGGCCCAGACGAATATGTAATTAATGTGGGACCTCAACACCCATCAACTCACGGTGTGATGCGCTATCGTGCAGCTATCGACGGTGAAGTTGTGAAGAAGGTGGATGTGGTTTCTGGTTATATTCACCGCGGTATTGAAAAATTGTGTGAAGACCTCACTTATCCATCAATGCTTCTCTACACAGAGCGTATGGACTACATGGGTGCACACATGAACCGCCACGCCACCTGCCTCTGTATTGAAAAGGCACTTGGCATTGAAGTTCCTCACCGTGCCGAAGTTATCCGTATGATGATGGACGAATTGATGCGTTTGTCAAGCCACCTCTTGTCGTATGGCTGTTTGACCATGGACCAAGGTGCAACAACCGCATTCTTCTACGGTTTCCGTGAACGCGAATTGATTTACGATATCTTTGACAAAACTTGCGGCGCACGTATGTCGATGAGCTACGACACAATCGGTGGTGTGGTTCGCGATGTTGACCCAGAGTTCGTGAACGATGTTCGCAAGGCATGCGATGCTATTGAAAAGGCAATTCCTGAATACCACAAACTCTTCTCTGGTAATGTGATCGCTCTTGGCCGTATGAAAGATGTTGGTACTCTTTCACTTGAAGACGCTAAGAACTACGCGATTACTGGTCCTTCAGGCCGTGCTTCTGGTTTCCACTGCGATGTTCGTAAGACTCAACCATATTCACTTTACAATGAAGTGGAATTCGATGAAGTTGTTTACGAAAACGGCGACAGCTTCGACCGCTATATGGTTCGCATGAAGGAAATGGAGCAAAGTATCAAGATTTTGCGTCAGTGCTGCGACATGATGGACAAGGAAGGTCACCAAGGCGAATTCTGTGCAAAGGTGCCTAAGATTATCAAGTTGCCTGCAGGTCACTGGTATCAACAAGTGGAAGCCAGCCGTGGTGCATTCGGTGTCTATCTCGAAAGCGACGGCGAAGGCAAGCCATTCCAGCATCCTTACCGCATACACTTCCAGAGCCCATGCTTCAATCTCGTGGGTGTGGTAGACCTCACTTGTAAGGACAACCTTATTGCCGACCTTATCACTATCACAGCATCTCTCGACTATGTGATTCCTGATATCGACCGCTAATTATTAACTTGAATTAGAAACTCAAAAGATATTTAAAAGATATGTTTGACTTTGGAATAGTCACCAAGTGGATTAATGACCTTCTTTTAGGCGTGATGCCTCAATGGTTGGCCACCACTATTGAATGTGCTATCGTGGGTGTGGCTTTGCTGCTGATGTATTCAGTGATTGCAATTATCTACATTTTCTACGAACGCAAAGTGTGCGGTTGGATTCAATGCCGCCTTGGCCCTATGCGTGTAGGTCCTTGGGGCTTGCTCCAGGTGTTCGCCGATGTGTTTAAAATCCTTACCAAGGAGTTGATTACCCTTTGGGACACCGACCGTTTGCTCTTTATGCTTGCCCCTTATTTTGTGGTGGTAGCATCAATGCTGATGTTTGCCTGCCTGCCTTGGGGTAACGGTTTGCAGATGATCGACATGAACATCGGTGTGTTCTTCATCGCTGCAGTTTCTTCAATTGGCGTGCTCGGTATTCTCCTTGCAGGTTGGTCAAGTAACAGCAAGTACACCCTTATCGGTGCAATGCGTAGTGGTGCCCAAATGGTGAGCTACGAAATTTCTACCGGTATCGCAATGATGACCGTTATCTGCCTTGCTGGCACAATGAGCATCTCTGGAATCGTTGAAGCACAAAAGGATGGTTGGTTTATCTTCACTGGCCATATTCCTGCAATTATTGCATTCGTGATTTATATCATCGCTGCAAATGCTGAAAACAACCGTGGCCCATTCGACCTTCCTGAAGCTGAGCACGAACTTACCGCTGGTTACCACACAGAATACTCTGGTATCCACTTCGGTTTCTTCTACTTGGCTGAATACCTCAACCTCTTTATCGTGAGTGGTATTGCTGCTCTCCTTTTCTTGGGTGGCTGGATGCCATTGCACATTTCTGGTCTTGACGCATTCAACAATGTAATGGACTACATCCCATCACCAGTATGGTTCTTGGGTAAGGCGTTCTTCATGTCGTTCGTATTCATGTGGATTCGCTGGTCGTTCCCACGTGTTCGTATCGACCAAATGCTTAAGCTCGAGTGGAAGTATCTCATGCCTCTTGGCTTGTTCAACCTCGTGCTCATGGCACTCTGCGTGTCATTTGGCTTGCACTTCTAATATTTATATTGACAATAAATTAATTAATAAACAATAACAAAAGTATTTTCGTGATTATGGCTGATAATTATGGAAAAATCACCCAAGTAATTGGACCAGTGGTCGACATTACTTTTGATGGCGAAGGCTCTGTTGTGCCCGACATCTATACCGCTTTGTCGGTAGAACGTCACGACGGAACTGAAATCATCTTGGAGGTGGAGCAACACATTGGTGAAAACACCGTGCGCTGCGTTGCAATGGACAGTACCGACGGTCTTCAACGCGGAACTAAGGTGAAAAACCTTGGACAGCCCATCTCTGTGCCCACTGGCGAACAGGTGAAAGGACGTTTGCTGAATGTGATTGGCGAACCTATCGACCACCTTCAAGACATGAAGGGTGGCGATCGCCGCGCTATTCACCAACCAGCACCTTCTTTTGCTGATCTTTCTATCTCGCAAGAGATTTTGTACACAGGTATCAAGGTAATCGACCTTATCGAACCATTCTCTAAGGGTGGTAAGATTGGTTTGTTTGGTGGTGCTGGTGTAGGTAAAACAGTGCTCATCATGGAGCTTATCCACAACATCGCACGCGGTCACAACGGTTTCTCTGTGTTTACCGGTGTCGGTGAACGTACTCGTGAAGGTAACGACTTGCTTCGTGAAATGATCGAGAGCGGTGTTATCAAGTATGGCGAAAAATTCAAGGAAAACATGGCGAAGGGCGAATGGAACCTTGAAGATGTAGACATGAAGGAAGTGGAACAATCACAAGCTACCCTCGTGTTCGGTCAGATGAACGAACCTCCAGGCGCACGTTTGCGTGTGGCTCTCTCTGGTCTTACTGTTGCTGAACAGTTCCGTGACCAAGATGGTGGTGGTAAGGATATCCTCTTGTTTATGGACAACATCTTCCGTTTCACCCAAGCTGGTTCTGAGGTGTCTGCACTTCTTGGCCGTATGCCTTCAGCGGTAGGTTACCAACCAACACTTGCTTCTGAAATGGGTAAACTCCAAGAACGTATTACCTCTACCAAGAGCGGCTCTATCACATCAGTACAGGCTGTATATGTGCCTGCCGATGACTTGACCGACCCTGCTCCTGCTACAACCTTCAACTTCTTGGATGCAACCACAGTGTTGAGCCGTAAGATCACTGAGCTTGGTATCTATCCTGCAGTTGATCCATTGGCTTCAACCTCTCGTATTATGGACCCACACATCATCGGTCAAGAACACTATGATGTGGCTCAACGAGTTATCCACTTGTTGCAGAAGTATCAAGAACTTCAAGACATTATCGCCATCCTCGGTGTGGATGAATTGAGCGATGCCGACAAACTCGTGGTATCACGTGCACGTCGTGCTCAACGCTTCCTCTCTCAACCATTCTTCGTGGCTGAACAGTTCACCGGCGTTCCTGGCGTTATGGTTCCATTGAACGAAACAATCCGTGGTTTCAAGATGATTCTCGATGGCGAAGTCGACGATCTCCCAGAACAGGCATTCCTCAATGTGGGTACTATCGACGATGCAATCGCTAAGGGTAAGAAGATGCTTGAAAGCATTAAATAATAATCAGATTTTCCATCTAACGAAAATTTATTTTACATGACACTCAAAATTATATCAGCTGAAAAGATTGAGTTTGAAGGAACCGTTGATTCGGTTACTTTGCCAGGTGCTCTTGGCTCTTTCCAAGTGCTCAAGGGTCACGCAGCCCTCATCTCTTCGCTCGTGCCTGGCACAATGACTTATGTGCTTGAAAATGGCGAAAGCGAAAAGCGCGAAATCGCAGGTGGGGTGGCTGATATCAATAGCAATGTGGTGTCGGTGTGTCTATATTAATATAATGTGATGAAAAAGGTAATTACAGCAATAGTCGCTTTTGTGATAGTGGGGCTTTTGGCTTTCGGTTATATGGAAGCTGTGAAGCATCGCGAGCATACTGGCGACAAGAAATTCGACCCCAAGGAGACTATCTTTGAGCACTTGGGCGATGCTTATGGCTGGGAGGTTCCATTCAATCACAGCATGCGCATTCCATTGCCTATCATCGTGCTTGACCAAGAAAACGGTGTACACTGTTTCATGTCAAGCAAGGTGACTGACGGTGGCACCTGCGACGGCTTCTATATCGCTAAAGAAGGCGATAACAAGGGTAAAGTTGTGGGTAAGGATGCGCAAGGCAAAGAATATAGGCCACTTGATTTTTCAATTACTAAAAACGCTGCCGGCATTTTTATCTCAGCTCTGGTTGTGATATTAATGGTGTTCAGCATCAGGAACTGGTATAAGAAGCACAACATGAAATCGCCTCGCAAATTCACTGCGGCGCTTGAATTTGTTGTTGAATTCGTATATCAAGACACAATTCGCCCAATCATGGGTAAGGAAGCTCCAAAATATGGACCATATTTGCTGACTTGCTTCTTCTTCATCCTTACGATGAACTTGTTGGGCCTTATTGTGATTTTCCCTGGTGGCGCTAACCTTACCGGTAACTTGGCAGTGACTTTGGTGCTTGCAGTAGCCACATTCCTTGTGACCAACCTCACAGGTAATAGAGAGTATTGGAAAGAAATTTTCTGGCCAGATGTGCCAGTGGCACTTAAATTGCCATTGATGCCAGTGATTGAGATTTTTGGTATATTCACCAAGCCAATCGCACTGATGATTCGTCTTTTCGCTAACATGATGGGCGGTCACATGGTGGTGATTGTGTTCTTCTCGCTTATCTTCATTTTTGGAGGTTTGTTTGGAGCTGCAGTTGGTGCTGCCACTTCAGTGTTCTCATTGGCATTCTCGCTTTTCATGCTCTTGCTCGACACATTGGTGAGCTTCATTCAAGCTTATGTGTTCACCATCCTTTCTACGATGTTCATCTCCATGGCGCATCCACAGCACCATGCTGCTGAACACGAACAAATTACTGAATAATTAATAACAAAAAAATAAAAAACATTTAAAACTAAAAGACTATGTTAAGTATGATTTTAGCAGCTGAAGCTATCGCAGCTCTTGGTGCAGCAATTGGCGCAGGTATCGCAGCAATCGCAGCAGGTATCGGTATTGGTTAAATTGGTGGTGCAGCTTTGGAAGCTATCGCACGTCAACCT
>JAKSMA010000099.1 GCA_024400895.1 Muribaculaceae bacterium
TAAATATTAAATTGCCAAATTTATTTGGTTTTCAACATAGAAGAACCGTCCCTTTGATGTAAAGTTTGCGACTGTTTAATGTCGCATGTCATAGTTCTTGGACTGCCTGGGGTGAAAAAGTATGCGGAGCAGGGGAATTCTGCTCCGCATGGCGTATTTGATGTGTGATAAATAGTTCGGTGATGGTTAGCGGAGGAGCTCGCCGAGGGTGGTGGTGAGGTTGAGCATAAATGTGGTGGCGCCGGTGTGGGGCTGCGCAAATGCTACACCAAATCCGAACGCTTTCACTTTCATGCCGGCTCCAAGCGAGAGGCCTGAGAGGAAATTGCGTTGGTAGGTGCTCATGTCGGTACGCACTTTGTGGTTGTAGCCGATGCCGATATACATATTGTCTTTTGGCAAGAATTCAAGGCCAAGCACGAGGTGGCGCATGAAATTGGTACCGAAGCTCTCTTTTTTCACGAGGTCGCTGTTCACATTGTTTTTGTCGCTTGGCTCGTAGTAAGGGAGGCTCCATTTGCGAAGGTTGTAGGCTGTGATCGACAAGCGGAATGGCGATGTGCCAAAGCGCTGTGAGTAACCGATTTGAATGTCCCATGGCAGGCGGTCTTTCGAGTCGTGGGTGCCGTTGAATTTCTTCACCTGGCCACCAAGGTTCTTTGCCACGATGGAGAGCGAGAGTTCGCTTTCGGGATTGTAGACATTCACACCGAGGTCGGCAGCAATGGCTCCGGCAGAGAACTCTCCATATTTAGAATAGAGGTACTTCAAGGTGATACCACCACGGATGTTGGTGGCGATGTCGTGGGAATAGGTGACATTGAAATTGATGTCGCTGGCGTTGAATTTGCCCAGAATGGCACCTTCGGCATCGGCTTCGGTCATGCTGCCGTAGCCGTAATATTGGAGGCCGACGGCGATGGCGCTGTGTTCGGTGAGGCCTTGCCCGTAGCGGAGCCCCATGAAATTGGTGGAGCCGATGTATTTCATATAGTTGACACCAATCTGTTTGTCGAATTCAGGACCGAGGAGCGCTGGGTTTTGCTCCACGAGGTTGATGTCGTCGTCGATGAGGGTGATGTTGTGCCCACCAAGGCCATAGACATGTGAAGAAGGGCTTACATTGAGAAACTGGTAAGCCGTGGTGCCGTCTTGTGCCCATGCTGCAATACCCACAGCGCAAGCTGCGAGCAGGCAGATATAGCGATGAATTGAAATTTTCATACGATAATTTTAACGCGTTATTAACTTTCTAAACGGAAAAACACCCTAAAATCGTATATCCTTTTAATTTTTTTTTACAACAAAGGGGCTTTTTTGTTGATTCTGTAAAAATTCATAAAACATTATTAATCATTTCCAAATTTGCCCGTTTGTGTATTGTCAATTGCAAAAACGAAATTATATTTGCATTGGATTTTAAAGCAAAACCATATTTGGATTCGTGTTTTAGAATGCTATTTATTTGAAAAACAGAATGAAGCGACAATTTAAATACTATTCATTGCTCCTTACGCTTTCAGCACTCCTGCTTTCGGCAGTGGAGGCTGAAGGTCAGACTCGCCCTCGTGCGAGCCGAATTGGTATAGTGAATCCTTCGTCGCCCGACCACACCACCTATGTAGAATTCTATGAATTTGAGCAAGTGGAAGTGCAGCCTGCCTTCCCTGGCGGTGAGCGTGGTCTTGTGAATTATGTGAACAACACGCGCGAATATCCCTACAATGAGTATATGGCTCGCCGTCAAGGTCGCGTGCTGTGCAGTTTCATTATCCTCACCGATGGTCAGGTGGCACATGTGAAGGTGCTCCGTAGTTCGGGTTATGAAGCACTCGACAACGAGGCCGTTCGCGTGATTAAAAAGATGCCCCGCTGGGAAGCTGGGCGCATCTGGGACACGAAAGTGAATGTGCGCTGCATTCTCCCAATCGCATTCCGCCTGTAAAGGAAAATTCATATAAATATTTACTGATGGATGAGTTGCTTAGCTCATCCTTTTTTTTGTATTATTGAATAAAAGAGTGTATTTTTGCAAAAATGAATATAAACTATAGAAAAAACTGTAATAATTATGATGAAAAAAATTACGCTTCTTGCAATGTGCATTGCGATGGGAATAGGTGCAATGTGGGCACAAGTAGATGTGTCTGAGAAAGAGCCTGCATCTCCCAGAAAAGTATTGTCTAAAGGTGAAGTGCTTACAACTATCGATGGCAGTGAATATGTTTTGGTGAATGACAGTTATGCCGAACTGTATTCAGCAAAAGATGTGACAGGAACGTTTACCATTCCTGCAAGTGTGAAAAATGGCGGCAAAACTTATCCAGTGACAGGCATTCGTGGTTATGCGTTCGAGAAGACGAATGCCACTACCGTGAACACCGGCGATGCGCTTGTGAAAATATGGAAATCCGCGTTTTCTTCTTCGCAATTGCAAGTTGTGAATTTGGGCGCAGGCGTTACAAATATTGAAGCACCAGCATTTAACACACAAAGTTTAACGGCTGTGAATGTGGCTTCAGGCAACAACAATTTTGCTTCGCAAGACGGTGTTCTCTATAATAAAGCCAAAACCACACTCTTGGCGTATCCTGCATCAAAATCCACAGGATCAGTGTCGTTGGCTTCAACAGTGCAAATCATAGAACGAAAGTCTTTCAGTGGTGCAATAATGTCGACGTTGACCCTGCCTTCAAGCGTGACACTTATTAAAGAAAGTGCTTTTGAGTATTGTAACAATTTGAAAACTGCGGATTTAGGCTCTAATTTGAAAGAGTTGGAGGGAATGGTATTTTATCAATGCCCTTCACTTCAGAAGGTGACCCTGCCTGCTACTTTTGAGAAAATGGGCACTTCAGTGTTTGCTGGGTGTTCATCGCTGCAAAGTATCGACGTGTCGGCAAGCAACAAATGGTATACCACGGTGGATGGTGTGATGTACTCAAAGGACAAGAAAACGATTTGTATTTGTCCAGCCGGAAAAACGGGCAATTTTGTGATTCCCGATGGCACAGAAACCGTGGGAACTGCAGCATTCAATGGATGTAAATTACTGAAAAACATTCAAATACCCAACAGCGTAACAAGAATTGAAGCCTTGGCATTCGCTTCATGCTGGTTTGAATCCATCATCATCCCCAATAGTGTGACCGTATTAGCCCCACGCACTTTCATGTATAGCAACTCTTTACGCGACATTAAATTGAGTGAAAACATCACAGAAATAGGAGTTTCTACATTCGAAGGCTGCTTCTCATTGTCATCAATCACCATTCCCGACAAGGTGACTACCATTGGAGGATATGCATTCTCTGGATGCTCAGCATTGAGAACCGTGACATTTGGCACTTCAATAACCGACTACCTCGAAACAAGCGCGTTTAACCGTTGCAATAATGTGAAAACTGTTTATGTCCGCTCAAAAAATCCGGTACAGTTCATCAGCACTTATTTCCCCAACACTCACAATATTGGTTTGTACGTGCCAAGAGGCTGCGCCGCTGCCTACAAGAAAGTAAGTGGGTGGTCATGGTTTGAAAGTATAACAGAGTATGACCCAGAATATGCTGGCGACGTGAATGCCGATTCCGACGTGAATGTGACTGATGTGACTTCGCTCATCAACCATATTCTCGGCAACGCTTCGTTCGAAGCAAAAAGATGCGACGTGAACGAAGACAGCAAGGTGGACGTGAGCGATGTGACTTCTCTGATTAACCTTTTGCTCTACTAAATAAAGAATCGGTCAGGATCGATGGGGCTTTACTTCTTCTTCGCATCCTCGATAGGAATAGGCGAGGGCGCATCTGTGTGATGATGGTGCGCCCTCGCTTGTTATCTTTTTTTTAGAGTCAACATGAGTTAACCACGACCTGTCGTCTCCGACGACTTTTGGCTGTCGAGGCGGAAGATGGAGAAGTTCACCTTGCCGTAGGTGCGTTGCTGGAAGAAGTGGGGCAGGTGGCTGAAATCGTAGGCCTTGCTGTGCTCGATGATGAAGATGGTGTCGGGCTTGAGCATTTGCGAATTGAGCACGAGCTCGGGAATGGTGCCAAAGTTGGGCAAATCGTAAGGCGGGTCGGCAAAAATGATATCGAATTTTGTGCCGCAAGTTTCCACAAACTTAAATGCGTCGCCCTTCACTTGTAGGAGATTGGGGTCGTGGAGTTGTTCCTTTACCTTGCGTATGAAATTGTATTGCGTGGCGGCTTTCTCTACGCTGGTCACTTGTGCGCATCCACGAGAAAGGAACTCAAAACTGATGGCGCCGGTGCCAGAGAAAAGGTCGAGGGCTGTGAGGCCTTCAAAGTCAACCCAGTTGCCGAGCACATTGAAGATGTTTTCGCGCGCCATGTCGGTAGTGGGGCGTGCGGTGATATTGGTGGGCACTTGGAAGCGACGGCGTCCGTATTTACCACTGATTATTCGCATAGGGCAAGTAGAATGAGAGATAGTGGAGCCTTCACAGCGTCTTGCCCGATGCGCAGGGCTGCAGCAGGGAAAATGGAAGGCATCACATAGTTGATGTATTTTCTGAGTGTTGGGATGGTGGCATCGCGAAGAGCCTTGCTACCCGTTACAAAAAGTTCGTTTTTGGTGGCTTCGAGCCCGAAAGTGTTCCAAGCATTCAGCGTGTAGTAGATTGCATTGGCGGTGTCGGTGCAGGGATATGAATTGGCCATCACCAGTGCACGGTCGCGCACGATGAGGATGTCGACGCGGTCGTCGCGAAGGTTGAGGTGCAGGCAAGCACCGGTGCGACGCTCGTCTTGCTGCTTGAAGTGCTCCATGAAAGGGTAGAGGTGATGCACCACTGGAGGCATGTTGAATGTGCGATGCAAGAAGCCGAGCAGACCTTTGGGCATCTCGTAGGCAATGTTCACGCCACATCGAGGCAGATTGCAGAGCGCAAAATCGCCCTCCATTTCGGTAAACATCGCTTCAAAGGCATCTTGGGCATCCATCTCATCGGAAAACTCCGGGGGCAGAATCATAAAGCGTTGCGATTCCACCATCACACGCACCTTCTTGTAGTCGTTGAGGAGCACGGGGTTGTCGTAGATGGCATTTTCCACAGCCTTGAGGTAACTGCCACAACTGAGGTCGAGAGGCAGCGTGCCGCTAATCAACGAATTTTCTTCGTCGATGTCAAAGAGTGTGTATTGCACTTCCTTGGCAGCAAGCGCCAGTTGGAGCGTCCAGTATTCGGGATGCTGGATGTCGATATGTGCCGTTGTGCTTGAAAGATTACTCATAGTTGTGGAATAAATTGATGTGTTTGCAAAATTAGCAAAATAATTGCTTATGGCAAAATCAAGTTATCATCAGCGCAGGCAGGACTGATGCTTTGCGCTTTCTGGAGAAATGAGTAACTTTGTGTGAGATTATGCAAGAAAAAAAACGAAACAGACTCGCTTTCGTGCCCAACCAGGGCTTGCCCAGTTGGCTCGTGTCGATGCTTGCCGTGATGGCGGGCATCTCGGTGGCTAATATCTATTATTGCCAGCCGTTGCTTGGAATGATAAGTGAAGACACCGGGCTGTCGGCTTTTCAGGTGAATCTGATACCCGTTCTCACCCAAGTGGGCTACGCTTTAGGGCTCTTGCTGATTATTCCTTTGGGCGACATGTACAACCGCCGCACCACCGTGCTGGTGAATTTTGGCATGCTTGTGCTTTCGCTCTTGGCCATCTACTTTTCCAACAATGCTGTTCTGCTGCTTGGCGCATCACTTGTGACGGGTTTCTGCTCCGTGTCGCCACAGGTGTTTATGCCTTTCGTTTCGCTCTATTCCCGCAAAGAGGAAAAGTCACAGAAAGTGGGCGTGGTGCTGTCGGGGTTGCTCGTGGGCATTCTTGCATCGCGAGTGATTAGTGGCTATGTGGGACATTTGTTCGGGTGGCGCACAATCTATGTGGTGGCGGCAGTGGTGATGGCACTTTCTGCCATGGTGCTGCTACGCGTGTTTCCTTATGTGGCGCCCACCTATCAAGGCACATTTGTGTCGCTGATGAAAAGCATCAAGACCTTGGCTGTGAAATATCCGCTTTCGTTGCTCTACTCTATCCGCTCAGGTTTTGCTTTCGGCTCGTTTCTCGGCTTGTGGGCTTGCCTCGCTTTCCGCATGAAAGAAGCACCGTTTTTTCAAGGCAGTGATGTGGTGGGAATGCTTGGCATTTGTGGAATAGTGGGTGCCCTCACGGCACTGGTGGCTGGCAAATATATCTACCGCTTCGGGGTGGAGCGCGTGAATGCTATGGGTGTGGCACTCATCATATCGGCGTGGGTGATAATGGCGCTTTTCGATGATAGTTACTTGGGCATCATTGCCGGCGTAATAGTGATTGACATAGGCATGCAGTGCGTGCAGTTGAGCAATCAGAGCAGCACCATGAATCTTTGCCCAGAAGCCACAAGCCGTATGAACACCATCTATATGGTGTCGTATTTCATAGGCGGAAGTTTCGGCACATTTCTTGCCGGTACGCTCTGGAATCAGTGGGGATGGGCTGGTACAGTGGCATCTGGCCTGCTGATGATATCCATGACGCTCATCATCAGCATCTACCACCACTTAAAAAAGAAATGAAGAAAGAGTGGCAGAAATAATTAGGCTGTGTCATAATTGAAGTTTTAGGGTGTTGCTCCCAAAACTTGTTGTAAACAGTTGTTTATATATTAATACAGCATCGCTTTTGACCTATAAGTCTCAAATTACTTGTGTGTAATTAATCGGCGTTTTAGTATCTGTCTATATTTTGAAAAATACTGTATAAATTCCACGTTTTGTTGTGGGAAGTGGGGGTGACTATATATCCATTATGAATTATATAGGGCGAATATTGTGCCATGACTGCCTTCTCCATTATAATCTGCCGAAAGGGGGAATTGTCCACAAAGAAGACTTGCGGTATCTTCACTTAGAGTTTCATTTAGCTCCAATCGAAAACCATCTGGTGTTTGACGAATATCCCACACAGAATAATGGTTTGCCTCGACAACTGTCATTATCGCGTCTTTCATTTGCCAGCCATCATACAATCCTGCCGCTGCATCACAAGGGACAAACAAATTTGTGTCATTGGAACTTTCATCTTCGTGAAGACAATCCCATTCGTCAAGGAAATCAAAAAGGTATCCCATGCCTTCTGTCGCCGGGAATTGAATATGTGCATAACCCAATTCTTTGCATACTGGCATATCCGAAGGATCAATTACAAACTTTTCTGCGTTTCGGGGCACATAATCCAACAAAAGAGCAGCAGGATAGACAACCAGCGAAGTACCAATCACGACAAAAACATCGGCACGTCGGACGATGTCTGCCGCCTTTGTTATGTTCACAACATTCTCTCCAAACATCACGATATTGGGGCGCAATTGAGATCCATCACCAGCTTGATCACCAACATTCAAGGGCGTTGTCAATGGATATTCTTTCACATAAGCCTCATTATATCTATCTTCGGAAGCACAGACTTTAGTAAGTTCGCCATGCAAATGCAAGATATTAGTGCTGCCTGCTTTTTCATGAAGGTTGTCAACATTCTGTGTGATAACACTGACTTTGAAATACTTCTCCAATTCGGCAACTAACTTATGAGCACGATTGGGATTGACTTTTGATAAGTTCTCACGACGCATATTGTAGAAATCAAGACAGCGTTGGGGCTCATTTCTAAGACAGTCAAGGCTGGCATAGTACTCAAATTCAGATTTTGTCCAAAGTCCATCTTTGCCACGGAATGTGCTTAGTCCACTTTCTGCACTAATTCCTGCACCTGTTAGAAAAACAATATGCTTCATGTTCGTTAACGGGGTGTTAGTTTGATGATTTCTGCTTTTTTTATGTTTTTTTGATGGTGGCGAAGGGGGGATTATTCGGATTTTATGAAATCGAATGCGGCCACACCTGCCACTGTTATGCATGCACAAATCATGCCAGTTTGCATCAAGAGGTCGCGCACGGTAATCACATTGGCATTTTGAACTTTGTTGCTATACCACATCCAGCATCCCAGTACCCCTATCAGCACGATGGCGTAGAGCATCACTTTCATCCATCTGGTGGAGTGACGCTTTTCGGGAAGGCGATTGAGCACGCGCGGAGTGAACCATTCGTTCTCTTCTACTTGATGGCTGCCCTTTTTGAGCAATTCTGCCAATTGTATGTCTTCTTTAGTTCGTTTCATCGTGTTGAATATTTGATATGAGTATTTAGTGCTGATATTTGATTACTTCACGCATTTTCTCTTTAGCGCGGTGGAGGTTTGATTTCACGGTGCCTTCCGGCAATCCGGTGATGGATACGATTTTCTTCAGCGGCAGGTCGTCGATATAGAAGAGTGTGATTACAGTTCGTTCCACAGGGTTGAGTGCTCGCATGGCGGACTGCACACCCATTTGGGCTTCAGTGCTTTCGCTCGATT